>JAGOEX010000147.1 GCA_017997475.1 bacterium | reverse complement strand
GGGCAACGCAGAACCAGCGTTCAAAAGAGATGCCGCTCATCATGAAAAACGGCACTGAAGAAGAAAAATCCGCAATAAGGGAAGAACTCAAGGTGCTCAGCGAAAAAGTTAAAGCATACGGCCCTGAAGTGAAAGCGGTTGAAGATAAGATAAATTCAATACTTATGTCTATTCCGAACATGATCGCTGATGACGCTCCGATCGGAAAAGACGAAACGGCAAATCCGGTTGTAAAGGTTTGGGGTGATAAGCCGGAATTTTCATTCAAACCGAAGGAACATTTTGATGTTGCGACACAGACCATTGACCTTGAAAGAGGTGTCAAACTCAGCGGTTCAAGATTTGTAGTCTATAAAAAAGAACTGGCAATGCTTGAAAGAGCCGTCATGAACTATATGCTTGATAATGCTAACAAAAACGGTTACACCGAAATAGTTCCGCCGGTACTTGTAAGCCGGGAGACAATGACCGGTTCAGGTCAGCTTCCCAAATTTGAAGAAGAAGCATATAAAACAACTGACGACATGTTCCTCATCCCGACCGCCGAAGTATCGCTCGTCAACCTTCACAGGGACGAAATACTCAACGGAGCCGATCTTCCCCTTAAATATGCGGCTTACACTCCCTGCTTCAGAAGAGAAGCCGGCAGTTACGGCAAGGATATGAAAGGAATAATCCGGCTTCACCAGTTCAACAAAGTGGAGCTTGTCAAATTCACCAAACCTGAAGAATCACATACTGAACTCCTCAAACTTCTCGGAAACGCTGAAGAGATCCTGCAGGGGCTTGGCGTTCATTACCGGATCATTGAACTCTGCAGCGGTGATCTCGGGTTTAACTCCCTGAAAACATTTGATATTGAAGTGTGGCTTCCGGGACAGAACACTTACCGCGAGATCTCAAGCTGTTCAAATACCGGCGATTTCCAGGCAAGAAGGGCCGGAGTCAGATTTAAAAGAGATGCCGTCAACAAACCTGAATTTGCTCACCTTCTTAACGGATCGGGACTTGCGATCGACAGAACACTTGTTGCAATAATCGAAAATTACCAGCAGGCGGACGGATCAGTGAAAATCCCTGAAGTTCTCAGGAAATATATGCACGGTCTTGAGGTTCTTTCTCTTTGACATTAATATCTTTCAGACAGAACGCGGCGGCAGTTTTTGCAATAATTCTGACCATTTGGGCTCTCCACAGTTTTTTTTCATGGCATACCGCACCAACCCCTGAAGAAATTCCTGAAAAAATATCTGAATCACTTGAAATTCTGCACGGGGAACCGGTCTTTCTTTCATCACAGCTTCTTGATAAACTTGTTCTCAACCATCCTGAAATAAATTTCTTTCCTGCTGGCGGGAACTCACTGAAAAATGCGAAAACCTCAGGTCTTTTCTATATTCTTCAAAAATATCAGACACTTGACTGCAGTGACATCGACAGAGAACTTAAAAGCGAGATCATTGCACATACAACTGGTTTCACTCTTAAAAAATGTTATTCATCTCAAAATTCAAATATCGTTTACGCTTCGTCATTCATAGAAAAAATGACAGTCACAACTGACGATTTTGAGATTCCGGCAAAATTCATAAACGGACAGTTCAGAACAGGCCCAAGCGGCTGGCAGAAGATCGAGACCGGTTCAGCGGAATTCGGAGATGACTTCAGAACCGCTGTTTCAGCCCATCCTCTTCCCGACAAAAAAAAGATAACAATTGTAATACCTTCCGTTGATATTAATACAAAAAAGATCGTTCTCGGGGCCGGGATCGCGAACTCAGGCGTCTTCAAAGGATCAAAGCCGGTCATCATAACCGCTTTTCAGAACAGTTTGAAAAAAGAGATTAAAAGTGCTGACGGAAAATGGGTGGAACACGAATTGAAGAATTTCTCAGGAAGTGAACCGGTTACAATAACGGTCCACACCGAAAAATCGGGCAAAAGACACTTCTATTTCGATTTGAAATATTTTGAGGCCGAGAAATGAGAAATCTCTTTAAAAATTGCGATATTAAAGTTTTTCTCACAATGTCGGCACTTGCTGTTTTCTATCTTTTTATGCTTGTCTATCAATCCAGACAGGTCGCAATCACAGATGACGCAAGATTTTATATGGCTGCGGCAAAAAGTTATTACTCCTATTTTGACAACTGCAAATTTTCAAAAAAATGTTTTGAAAAAGGGACAATTGACAGATACTGGAGGGAGAACAATGAACATCCCCCTTTTGCAAAACTTCTAATGGCGGGAGGATACGGGTTTTTTCACAAAAAGCTCAACATTCTTGACGAAATAAGGGCTCTTCGTATCGGCATTTCAATTTTTGCCGTTATTCTTCTCATGTTCATTTTCAGTTTTACAAGAAGGGCTTTTTCATTCCACGCCGCAGTTTTTGCATCGCTTTCATTCATATTTCTGCCGAGAACTTTTTTCCACGCCCGTGTTGCAACACTCGATTTTGCCGTTGCCGGAACATCTTTCATTTTCGTTTACTGCTACTGGCGGGGATTTACTTCAAAATTCTGGGCATGGATGACCGGAGTCGCTTTCGGCATAGCCCTTGCAACGAAACTCAACGCTCCGTTCATGGTCCTTCCGGTGTTGATACATTTCTTCATTTTTAAATGGAGTGACATTAAAAAAAGACCGTTTAAAACCGTTTTTGCCCCGCAATTTGTTTCGATGCTTATTATTTCGCTTCCTCTCTTTTTCATGATGTGGCCGTGGCTCTGGCACGATTCAGCCGCAAGGTTCATAAGCTATGTGAAATTCCATACCAATCATTACGGCATATTGATGTATTATCTTGGAAAAATATACGGCGAACCGAGACCTCCCTGGCACGCCCCTTTTGTGATGATGGTGCTCACAACTCCTTTAATTTCACTATTTTCCGCATCACTTGCTCCGATTATTTACAAGTGGAAAAATGAATCTGAGAATAATTTTGCAATGACGCTTTCGATACTTTGTGCTTTCGTTTCGATAGCTGTTTTAATGTTCATGCCGGCACCTTTCTACAGCGGTGTGAAGCTTTTCCAGCCGTTCTTTCCGTTCTTAGCGGTTATTGCAGGAACAGGAATTTATTCGATGCTTAAAAGCGTAACCTTCATTCCTGAAAAATATAAGTTTGCTCCCGGAATTCTCTTTTTTATCCCTGTCATTGTCTCAATGGTTGACCTTAAGAACGACCACTTGAGCTACTACAATGAACTTGCCGGAGGGACAAAAGGGGCCTCACTTTATAAAAATGAACAGCATTACTACGATCTTTTTTATTATGACCTTACAGAATTTTTCAATAAAGAGTGTGAAAAGAAAAGATGCCGTGTCGCATTTGAACCCAATGGGAAAGAATATGACCCTTCATCAGGAATACTTAAGAAAGCCGGATACCTGAAAAAGAATTTCATTTACAGTGATCTTGCAAAGGCCGATTACTTTGTCTTAACTCACGAATACCGCTGGAAAGATTATCCCAACATTTTAAGAAGGTCTAAAAATCTTAAAAAGGTCTACTCTATCGAAAAACAGGGCGTTGAACTCCTGACAGTTTTTAAGTTGAACTCAAAATAAAAAAAATTTTTCTAATCTTCGCATATCTCAGGCAGATTATACCCTTGTTCTAAAGCATAAGCGGGATCGATAAGTTTTCCTTCAGCGGAAAATTCAATGTCAGTTGCAGTCAGTTCAACAAGATCAAGCGTCGCATCACCTGAAACGGCTCTGATACATTTTATCCCGACAGTGCTTCCGTCATAAGCAAGGTCGCCGTAAAGAGCGTATGTCTGAGTTTCAACAAAATCGATGTCGTTCCCGACAGTCAGATTGTCAGGAACATTGACTGCAAAGAATTTGGGTGAAAAGGAAACTGCATCTATCCATGTCGCCGCAACCATTCCCCCTTCTGCAACAGCGGCAAACGGGAAGTCTATCTTTATCTGCTCACTATCAATATGCAGCACCGTGAATGTAAAATCATCATCAAAATATGTAAATTCGGCATCGCCTGTTCCCGGAGATATCTCGGAAGGGTTGCTTGTCTGATTTACTGCACCCTTGAAACTCACAGTGAATGCTCCGATTTCAGTTAATTCGGTATCTGAAATGCACTCACCGTTTGTCGGATGGAACCCTTCATTACATTCACATGTCGCTTCGTCTCCATCGGCAACACATGTCGAATTTTCAGGACACTCCTTTTCAGCACACGGGTCAATTATGTCTTCATCAAGAACTTCTTCCTCATCAACAACATCGGCAACTTCTTCCTCATCAACAACTGTTTCATCGCTAACTTCATTATCCGTCAGTTCTTCGTCAATCGTTTCTGCTGTATCTTCATCTGTTTTAACTGTTTTCTTGTCATCTCCGCAGGAAACAAGAAATAAAGCGGCAAAAACAACGATAGACATAACTTTGAAAAACTTCTTCATAACTAACCCCCGTTTTTAATTAAGTTTCACACACAGCACTGATATTCTGCTCTAATTAAGAAAAAATTCAAGAAAGTTGTCAGACCAGCTTTTTTAAAAACAATTCAACTGCCTGTGAAACGCCTGAATTTTTGTGGTCAGCGACTGTTGTGTATATTTTCTTGAGATTTTCGGGTGCATTTGCGACGACAAAGGGATACTTAACTGTTTCAAGCATTTCGGCATCGTTGAAATCGTTCCCGATTCCTGCGGTGTTTTCCATATGAACACCAAGTTTTGAGCAAAGCGATCTTATTGCATTCCCTTTTGAGACATTTTTTGGATAAACTTCTATCCACATGGTTTTGCCGTCAAGGGGGGAAGTGCTCCTTATGATCTTAAGATCTTTGAGCTTTTCAGTGATTTCACGCAAAAGCTCTTCATCATTGTCAACAATTCCGATCAACTGACAGCTCGGTCTGAAAACTTTAAAACTATAATCCCTGATACGGTAATAGCCCCTGTAGAATTTGTGTCGTCTGATAACATCGGGATGAGGTCTGTGATAAATGAATGAGTCGTATTTATGATTTTCCGGAACTTCATGAAGAACCATAAAATCCATTTTGTAACTTCTTAAAACTTCAGCCGCAAACTCGGTTTCATTTGGAGAAAGGTTGAACTTTTCAAGAATCTCCTCGCTTGGCCAGCACTGAGTAATGCAACCCGTCGAGCAGATGAGATAATCTATCGGGAAGTCCTTTTTTATCACTTTGCGGGCAGAAAAAGGAGACCTTCCAGTTGCAATAACTCTCAATATATTCAAATCACTAAGTCGTTTCAAAGAATTGAGATCAGCACTTGAAACATTGCCGAATTTATCAGCAAGAGTCCCGTCAAGATCACAGAAAAAAATTCCGGAATATTTGTGGTTCATAATTTTTCCCACACTACAACTGCCGTAGCGAATTTTCTTTCATGGCTGATGGAAAGATGGAAGATTCCGGTGTGAGGGACATTTTCAAAATGGGGTTTGCCGTTTTCGTTATGAATGATATTAATCTCAGTAAATTCAATGGTTTTGTCATCAAGTGCCTTGACGAGTGCTTCTTTTGCCGCCCAGAAGCCGGCTATCCTTTCAAGCGGATCTTTGAATTTTCCAATGTATTCAAGATCTTTAAGAGATAAAAACCTTTTCCATAGATCGGGCTTATCTTTAAGCCGTTCAATTTCAACAATGTCTGTTCCGATGCCGGCGATCAAAGTGTGCTCCTGACAAATTGTGCAATGTTTTCAACTGCTTTTTTAACTTTATCCATATCAGGTCCTTCCGCCATTACACGAAGAACGGGTTCAGTTCCGCTGTAACGGACAAGCATTCTGCCGCCGTCAAGTCCGCTTTCCTCTTTTTCAATAAGTTCAGAAAGGCCTGCAATTGTTTCAAGCGGTTTTTTTTCGCTCACTTTCACTTTTGTCATAAATTGCGGGAAAAGTTCAATATCTGCGGCAAGTTCTGAAAGTTTTTTCTTTGTTGAGTTCATGACTGCAAGGATCATTAAAGAAGCTAGAATTCCATCCCCTGTCGGATTAATGTCAGCAAGAATGATGTGCCCGCTGTTCTCCCCGCCAAGAGATGACCCTGTTTCTTTAATTTTTTCGTACACATATCTATCGCCGACATTTGTTCTTAGAAGTTTAATACCTTCATCTTTTAAAAACTTTTCAAGTCCTGCATTGCTCATAACTGTAGTAACAACGATGTTATTTTTCAACATCCCGTTATTTTTGAGATATCTGGCAAAAATGCCGATCAGTTTATCTCCGTCAACAACATTTCCGAGCTCATCAATTGTAATAAGCCTGTCGGCATCACCGTCATAAGTTATTCCGATATCGCATTGTTTTTCCACCACAGTTTTTGACATTATTTCAGGATGGAGTGCTCCGCAATTATCATTAATGTTGTATCCATCCGGCTCTTTTGAGAAAAAATGTGGCGTAATTCCTTCAATATTTTTAAAGAGTTCAGGGGCAACTCCAGATGCGGCACCGTTTGCACAGTCAACACAAATTTTAAAAGAACAGCCGCTTAAATTTTTAGAAAAAACGGCACTTATCCTGTTTTTATAATCAGCATAAGAATCTGTTTTTACAGCATATTTGCCGACAGTTCCGTCACCTGCCTGGTTATCAAAGAATATCTGCTCAATTTCTAACTCCTCTTCATCATTGAGTTTTTCACCCTTTTTGTTGAATATTTTTATGCCGTTATCGTGATACGGATTGTGACTTGCAGAAATTACTATCCCGAAATCACAGCGATTGTTTCTTACATAATCACTCACAAGGGGTGTCGGAACAGCTCCAAGAACTGTGACA
>JAGOEX010000004.1:6739-32761 GCA_017997475.1 bacterium | reverse complement strand
CATTCTATCTTTCAAGTTTTTGGAAGCTCAATGTTTTTTCTATTGTCTCCTTTCCACAATTGAATCACTCGAAAAAAGTTACGGAAAATCAATAGATTCGCTCAAAAAGCCGTTTGTCAGGGGCTGATTTTCCTCCTTTTCTTGATAAAATATGATTTTTTAGGATAATTTTCACCTGTTTTTCCGATTTTAATGTTTTTTGCGAGGTTAAAAGATGAAAAAGTTTCTGTTACTTACACTGTTGTTCCTTTTGGTCTCCTGTGATTCAGGAGCATCAAAAATAATCAACAAAGACAAAGATGATGAGAGTGTAAATGACAATGATGAAATTGTAACTTGCACTGAAGGCAAAACAAAATGTGTTGACAATACCGTTTTCAAGTGTGAAAGCGAAGAGTGGGCGGAATGGGAGGACTGTTCTGTCCAGAGTCTTGTTTGTGCCGTGAAAGCAGGTGTGGCGCAATGTCTCACTGACGGTGGTGATACAGGGAATACAGGAAATACAGGAAATACGGGCGATACAGGTGATACAGGTGATACAGGAAACAGTGGTGATTCAGGTGATACTGGAAACACTGGCAATACCGGTAATTCAGGAAATAGCGGAGATTCAGGCAATACCGGCAACACTGGTGATACAGGCAATACCGGCAACACTGGTAATTCAGGAAATAGCGGAGATACCGGAGACAGTGGTGATTCAGGTGATACCGGCAACACCGGTGATTCTGGTAATACTGGAAATACTGGCGATAGCGGTAATTCCGGCGACAGCGGTTCAGGATGCATTCCTTATGTGGATACAAGATGTAATGTCGAGGATAATGTCGAAACATGCAACGCAAGTGGAAACGGTTGGCTTGTGACAAGTTTCTGCAACGATGACTGTCTTGACGGGAAATGTATTGTTAATCCAAGCTGCACTCCGAATGAGAGAAGATGTGTAAATAAAACAGCACAGAAATGTAATGTTGACGGTCTTGCCTGGATCGTTACAGACATTTGCAAATACAGTTGTGAATCAGGACAATGCACGGGGGTCTGTGATACGGATCAGAAAAGATGTAACATCAGCGGGAATGCCGAGACTTGTGATTCAGAAGGGAATTGGGATGTTACCGGAGCATGCACCTTAACAACTCCTTGCGTTGACGAGATCGGTGAGTGTGCAAAGGAATCGTTAAGTCTCGTCGGTAAAACCATAACAATGGGCGGACTTTATTATTATTATGGAAATGTATCTTTAACCGCATCAACAACAGTTACAGTCGATCCTGCGATAGGCTGGCTTGAGATACACGCCGCCGGCAATATAACAATTGATGCAACCTCAGGAATTTATGCCGATGTTTTAAAATGCGGACCTTCTGACGGAGGAAGTGCATCAGGTTACAGTTACGGCGGCGGCGGCGGCGGCGGACACAAGGATGCAGGAGTAAACTCAAAAAAATACACATCCTCAACAATAACAGTTAACGGTGGAGCCGCTGTCGAGAGTCTTAGCATTTTAAAGTATAAAACAGGATCATGCGGAGGCTCCAATGTTTATAATTCTGCTGGCGGTAAAGGCGGTGGAGCAATTATCCTTTACGGCGCCAACATAACAGTCGAAGGTACCCTTTCTGCAAAAGGCGGAAACGGAATAAGTGAATATTACGGTGGATCGGGTGGGGGATCAGGTGGTTCTATAACACTTTTTGGTGGAATGGTCGATCTAAAATCAAGTGCTGATCTCAATGTTGATGGCGGATTGGGCGGAACAAGCAGTTACAGCTCAAGTTACAACGGAGGAGCAGGAAGCAAAGGGATGATAAAGATTCTTTCCGGACAGAAATCGGCAGGGATAATCGATCCTTTGGCAAAAGTTGGAGTATATAATGTTGCGACTGTCACACCGCCTGATAAAATGTCTTCAACAACTCATCCCGACCAGACAAAATGGTACAATGACGGATTCAGCAACATCCTTTTCAGCTGGAACAGACCTACATATCTTGCGGTAGACGCCTATTTTTACAAGATCAACGCAAATTCCGTTTTTGTTCCAAAAAGCGGAGACGGAACATACATAGAAGACAATGCTGTAAACATCGAAACCGGCTGGATTAACGGTACAAATTATTTTCACCTGACAACCAACGATATTGATGCAGTATCGGGAACTGTGTCAAACTCATTTGTTGTTAATGTCAACAACACCCCTCCGACCATAACATCTTCATCTCACTCCAATACAAACACATTCTACGATGTTTCAACTGTTGCACTCAACTGGACCGATCCGGCAGGTAAAGAGGGGAGTTTCCCGGCCTACAGATACATCTGGGACAGATATGCTCAAACAACACCTTCTTCGACAACTGGAGTTCTGACAGACAAGAAGGATCTTACAAGAACAGGAGTTCCTGCTGGCATTTGGTATCTCCATGTGATCAGTGTTGACTCAATGGGATATCCGACAAAAACAGCCCGTCACTTCAAAGTGAATGTCGGTCTTCAGCCCGGTAAAGGAAATGTTGCAGGGTATGTAAAGGTTAATGGAACAAATACCGAAATTCAAGGCGCTACGGTAAAAGTTAATGACGGTATCTGGAGTGTGACGACAGCTTCCAACGGTTCATACTCCATCGGTGAAAGCACTGTTTATTCAAATACAGTTTATTCATGGCCTAAATGGGAAGTTTCAGCAGAGGCACCGGGATACAAAAGATCTGTCCAGTCAATTGATGTCGCTGTCGGTGAAACAACACCTTTGAACTTTTTTCTTGATCCCGAATAATGATCTTTCATAGATTCTCAAAAAAATGCATTTATAAGGCCGTAAAAATATTATCGCGAATATAACTCAATAAATTCAATTATATACATTTGTTTCAATGATGGACAAAATTTCTTGACATTGTTTTTAAAATAAAATAGTCTTCGCCGAGAGTTTTTGGTGGATTAACAATTCTTTTTTAGGTAAGGAGCTATGAAACACAGCAGATTATCCATTTTTACAATTGTTTTTTTTGTTTTTCTTTCTTTTTCCCTTCTGGGAGATGATCTTTTTGATCTCGACGGCGGAAGCGGAGGTGAAGCACCGGCTGAAGAAACAAAGCCGGCTGAAGAAACAGGTGCTCCGGAACAAGGAGCAGAGACAAAGGACACTCCTAAGACGGCACAGCTTGAGATAGGTACTGCCGCGGCTGATTCAGGAGCAGAAAAAGAGCTCAGAGACCTGAATATCGAAAAGAAAAAGAAAATCAAGGTTGTTCAAAAGAAGGATTTCCACAAAGACGGTCGTTTTGAAATGGGAATAGACCTTGGATTTGTTAATGGCGATTGGGAGGATGTTCTTGTCGTCGGTGCAAGAATGGCCTATCACATCAATGAATATCTTGCCGTTCAGGGTCGTTTTCTCTATGGTGCCGTTTCGTGGGAGAATGAAACACTTAAACAGGCTGATGAAGCAGATGCATATGTTGCAAAAAGCAATATGGTCATGGCTGGTGGACTCGGTGTGGTTTTCACCCCTTTCTACGGCAAGCTCAGTCTTTTCGGTGACATGATCCCGAAGTACGACATAAATATTACTGCCGGTGGATATTACTATCAGACAAAATCTGAAGATAAGAATAACAGTGTTAAGCCGCTCACGAACCACAACGGTGCTTTCGAGATAGGATTCGCTCCGAGAATATTCCTTGGAAAGAATGCAAGCTTGAGCTTTAACTGTGACTGGTTTATGATGAAGGACAAGCGCCCGAAACAGTATGGCGGCCACTCTTCATACCTTAAAACAGACTTTATGTTTACGGTTAATGTAAGTATGTTTCTTCCCTTTGCTAAGTAGTGGGGTGCCTTAAATGAAGAAAACAATAATCCTTATTTCGATCACACTGTCATTGCTGTTGGTAGCATCTTGTGCCGCACAGCTTACGGTTCGTGAAAAGGAAATGAAAAAATACGAAAAGATCGACCCGAAACTTGTCGAAGGCATGCCTGAATCTATCGTAAAGGTGGTCAAGGCATATAACGACGAGGATTATTTTACTTCAGCGGTCGGTTTTTACGCGATAATGAAGAACAAAGAGTGGGACAGACTTCACGAAACGGCTAGATACTATTATGCTGAATCACTTTTCAGAATGGGTCTATATCAGGCATCGGAATATCAGCTTGCAGAAATACTGTTTGAAGGCCCTGATTCACATTATTTCATTTCAAGTCTTTTGAAACTTCTTGCCGTTACCTATGAAACGCAGGATGAAAGAGTTCTGTTCGCGGTTCTTTCAAATGTTGATTACTCAGTTCTTCCTAAAAAGTTTGCCAATGAGTTGACATATTATCTTGGAAAGATCAGCTTCTATAACGGACAGGATGATCAGGCCATAAAGATGTTCAGCGGTGTGAAAGATTACAGTTCTTTCTATCCGAAAGCCAAATATTTCCTCGGCGTTATTCAGGTTCGTCAGCAGATGTATGCAGAGGCAATGAAAAGTTTTACAGAGATCAAACAGATGCCGGATGACAAATACCTCGGCGGAGATATTAAAAAGCTTAAAGGTATGGCAGAGCTTGCGCTCGGTGAGCTTTATTATGCTGCTGCATGGCAGGCACAAAACAAGCTTGCAATGTTCAATGTCGCACTTAATTATTTCTCAAATGTCGGAAGAGACAACGCCCAGTGGTTCGAATCTCTTTTTGCAAGGACATGGGCTTCTTTGATGATAGGAAGATTTGATTCAACTCTTGGAACTGTTGTGACTTTGAGGTCTCCTTTCTTCACAGACATATATTTCCCGGAAGTTAACATTGTTGAAGCGGTTACATATTACAACCTCTGCCAGTATGACGAGGTGAACAATGTCATTGACTACTTTTTCGGTGTTTATCCCGATTACTCTCAAAAGATGACCTCATGGCTTGAGAATGTTTCAACTAAAACAGGACTCGACATTTATAAAGAACTCCTGAAAATGTATCGTGATGCTCAGGAAGGCAAAAAGACAGAGCTTCCCGAAGCAGTGTTGAAAAACATACTCACAGAGTCACTTTTCCAGAGAAAATATTCACACATTAAAGAAATTGAAAGGGAATTGAGTATAATTGAAAATTCTCCTGAAGCATTTAAAAAGAGCGTAATTGCCGAAGATGTTACTAAAAAAATGATGTACCAGCTAACGACGCTTAGAAACGAATCAGGAATATGGCTTGTACAGAGAGTTCAAAACCTCAATGGTGAGCTTGCACAACTTATTGCCGACATGAGAGCTATCCGTTTTGAAATGACAGATAGCCAGAAAGCGGCTCTGGAAAAGGAAGAGCTCCATGGGAAAGATATTAAGGAAGATGAAGGTCAGAAACAACAGTCCGGAATGAATCCTTCTGTTCCTGACGGCTATTATTATTTCCCGTTTGACGGAGAATACTGGGAAGATGAACTTGGTTATTATTTCTTCAACATTGAAAATTTGTGTAAAGAATAGAATGTTAACTTCAAATAGAGGATCCAACAGATGTTAAAGAGTAAATCATTGCGCGCCTTACTGGTGATCTTTTTGATTTTAGCTTTTTCAACGAGTGTTTTTGCTCAAAGGAAAAAAAGGGATTCTGATACTACTACAGGTCCTGCAAAAACCAAAATTGAAACAGCTGAAGTTAAAACTGACAGTAAGTCAATGGAAAAAAGAGATGAAGCTATAAAACAGCTTAATGAACTTATAAAAGACTACCCTGAAGGACCTAGAAAAGCTGAAGTTTATAGAAGACTTGCTGAACTTTACTGGGAAAAGGCGAGGGGAATAAAAGCTGTCATTATGGACGAGCATAATAAAAAGATTGATAAATATTATGAAATGAATGACCCGAACGCTCCGATGCCCGAACTTGATCTTGCCGCTTCATGGGAATGGAACAACAAGGCGATTGATGTTTGTGATTATGTTATAAAAAAATATCCTGATTTCCAAAATATTGATGAAGTTTATTTCTTTATTGCTTCTAACTTGATGGAAGTCGGTCAGCCCTTAAGAGCAATAAGGTATTACACACTTGTTGTTGAAAAATATACCAAATCAAAGTTCGTACCCGATGCCTATTTTGAAATGGGAGAATATTTTTTCAATAACAACAATGTATTCAAAGCGATTCCCAGCTATAAAGCGATCATTGACAAATTTCCCGAAAATAAGTTTTATGGTTTTGCTCTCTACAAATATGCATGGTGCATGTATAATGTCGGAGAATACGAGCAGTCAGTAAAACTTTTTCAGCAGGTTGTTATTAATGCTGAGAAAATTAAAGACATTGCGTTGAAAGAAGATGCTCTGAACGATATGGTTGCTCCTTATGCTGAATCAGGAACGGTTGATGATGCCGAAAAATACTTTAAGACCATTGTAAAAGAACAGAAATATTTCATTGCGGTTTTAAAAAGACTGGCTGATATCTATTTTGATCAGGATAGATCGGCTGAAGCCATAAAAATTTACAAGAAACTGCAGCAGGAAGCTCCAGCAAGGCCTGAAGGTCCTTTATGGCAGAAACAAATCGTTGAATGCTATAAAAAACTTAATAACAAGGAGCTTGTAAGAGAAGAAATCATTAACCTTGTTAAAAAATATGCTGACAAGGATGCTGCATGGGTAAAAGCGAATGCAAAGGATGAGACAACTCTTGAAAGTGCCCGCCAAACAGCAGAAGCCGCACTAAGAATTCTTACCGTTGATTACCATAACGAAGCAAGAAAGACAAAAGGTGAAGAGACATGGAAGATCGTCGGCGAACTTTATCCGACATACCTGAAATATTTTCCAAAATCTGAAGCATCTTATGATATGCGTTTCAATTACGCTGAGTTTTTATATGATCATAAAAAATATTCAGAAGCCGGTGATCAGTATCAGACAGTGGCTGAAATGAATCCCAAAGGTCATCACTTTGAAGATGCTTCTTACGGTGCAGTAAGCTGTTTCGGGGCGTTGCTTGAAGCTGAACATAAAAAAGCACAGAACGAAGCTAAGAACCGAGTGGCTGAAGCAAAAAAACAGGGTGCGGGAGCAATTCAGGCAAATATGGTTAAGACCGCAGATGATAAAGATGCCGGAAAGAAGGATGAAGTTGCTGCTGAATTCAAACCAAAACCTATACCAGAGCTTCATCAGAAATACATAAACGCATGCGATACATATATAAAAAACATACCTAGATCAAAATATCTGGTTGATATCATTTATCAGCAGGCAATTACATATTATGCTTTCAACCATTTTGATAAAGCGGTTCCTGTTTTTGAGATGATAGTTCAGAAATATCCAAGACATGATCTTGCTGTTTATTCTGCCGACCTTATCATGGACTCGTTGAATATGTCTAAAGATTGGGAATTGATTAACAACAAGTCAAGAGAGTTCTTGAGAAATTCAGCCCTGCTTTCGGGAAGGAACAGACTTAAAACGGACCTTGATAATTTCAAGGAAATGGCGACTTTCTATTCTGCAGACATTCCTCATAAAAATGGAAAGAGTCTTGAATCTGCTGATAGATATATGGCTTTTGCCACAGAATTCCCGAAATCAAAATTTAATGATGTCGCACTTTATAATGCGGTTGTATATTATCAGAAAGGCGGAGACCTTTATAAATCAATAAGGGTTCAGGAGCAGTTCTTGAGAGAAAGTGACGATCTTTATAAAAAATCGAATCTTAAAGACAAGGTAATGTTCGGTCTGGCTAAGAACTATGAAGCGATTGCTTATTATGATAAAGCTGCCCAGCTTTATATCGAGTTCGTAGAAAAATCTCCGACAAGCAAAGACGCTGGGGATGCTGTTTACAATGCGGCAGTTCTTTTTGAAAGTATAGGGGAAACAGAAAAGGCAATTGATAACTATCGTCTTTTTGTTGATAAATATGCAAAGACGGATAAAGAAAAATTTCAGATTGCTCTTCAGTACGGTTATATATGGATGAGAAAAGGAAAAACATTCTATGATAGAGCAGATAAGGGTTTCGACCGTTTTCTTACTGATCATCTTGATATTGATGGAGTTAAAGATTATTACTACATAGATGAAGCATGCAAGAAAAAACCTGTTTCCGAAGTGAATAAGATTAAAGTTGAAAAGGGTGACCCAAACACGATTCTTGCTCTTTATGGCGCTAAAAAGAAAATGGCAAGAGAAATGGGTAACACGAAGGAATTCTATAAAAATGTAGACAAAGTTCTCCAGATATTCAGAGGAGGAGAGTTTAAAGAAAAAGAAGACCTTAATGAAATATCTAGAGACATTATCGCAGAAGCTCTTCTTGAAGAAATTCTGCCGGAATTTAATGAATATATGGCTTTGAAGTTTGATAATATTAAAGTCGCTCCCAAACATAAAGGATATGAGATACTGCAGTATGGTTTTGATGTTGAAGATGGTAAGGTTATGCATCATGGTGATGGTGATGTAAGCCAGCTTACCCCTTCTGAGGTGGCAAATCTTAAAGCAGCCGCTAAAATTAAAGATGATTTCAACAAAGAATCTCAAGAAAAAATGACCAAAAAAATTGAGCTCACAATTTCTCTTGCAGATAAGTACGCTCAAATAATAGAGATTGCAAAATCACCCCGTTTTACGCCGGCTTCCCTTTATTATATCGGAAAAATATACAAAGATCTTACTGACCAGATGTTTAATGCTCCTCTTGCACCATGGCTTAGTGAAGCACAGATAGCCGAGTATAAGAATTTCCTTGATGAAAAGGCGTTCGGTGCACAGAAAAACGCAGTTGCTTTCTTTGAAAGTGCCATGAAAAAAGGATATGAAACATCTGTTTATAATGATTGGGTTTCAAAGGCAAAATATGAGTTGAGATTCTTCCAGGAAGTGACGGGTGGAAAATATTATGATGAGAATGAAATTGTTCCGACTCCTAATATGGTTGAAACTTCTTCATTGATAGGAAAGATAGACATCGATTTTAAATTTCCCAAAATTACTGATGAAGAAAGAAAGGAATTGAAAAAGATGTTAAATAAACCTAAAACAGCAACGACGCAAAGTAGTGCTGTTGCGGCACCTGCTGCTGAAACCGTAACTCCGGCAGAACCAACAAATGAGAAGCAGGGAGAATAAGTCATGAAAAAGATAATACTGTTAATAACAATAATCGTTTCTCTGGTTTTTGTTTCATGTGCTTCTGCACCTGATAAAAAAGAAGAAGTAAAGGATGATAAAAAGGTAATAGTTGTAACGCAGGAGCCAAAAGAACCTGAAGACTGGGCAAAATACTATACTCAAAAAGGTATGGAAGCCCTTGAATTGAAAGATGGTAAAGCAGATTTTGATAAAGCTGTCGAATACTTTGAGCTTGCTACAACGGCATATCCTTCGGCACCGATAGTTCATTACAATCTGGGTTTGGTTTATCAAAGAAAAGGCGACGACCAGAATGCGGTAAAGCACTACAACAAAGCTCTTGAGCTGGATGCAAAATATTCCATGCCGATCATTAATAAAGCTGCAATTTATGCAAACAAGTTGGAATACAACAGAGCTATTGATGTATGTGAGAAGTTTCTTGAAGAAAACGACAAAGACAAAGGTGTTTTGTCAGCTGTAGCCGGATTTTATCTTCTCAAAGGTGACTATTCCAACGCCATACAATCGGTAAGAAAGATACTTATTCAGGATCAGGCCAATGTAGATGCTTTAAAAAATCTCGGTATATTTTATTTTAAGAAAAACGACATGGGTTTGGCATCAATGGTAACAACAAACTCCTATAATCTGAAACCTGATGATCCTGGTATTGCAAACAACAGGGGCGTTTTGTATTCAACACAGAAAGATGATTCTCTTGCGATGTTATATTTTTCTAAGGCGATCAGCAATGATCCAAAGAACAAAAGTGCCAATTTTAATGTTGGCTCTATAGCAATGAAATATGGTGATGCTGAAACGGCATATGAAAGATTTGCGATGGTTCTTTCTCAGGATCCGGACAATCTTCTTGCAAGAATAGGTCTTGCAATATCACTAAGAGGTCTTGGCCGTTTTGAGGATTCTGAAAGAGAATATATGGCAGTTTTGCAGAAGGATCCGAACAATGCACTTGCCACATTCAATTTAGCGGTTCTTCACTATGATCACATGAACAAGAAGGTTGAGGCAAAAAGAAATTTCAGGAAGTATTTGTCTTTGGCCGAAAGCGTTTCTGATGATCACATTGTTCACCAATACCTTAAAGATGCTGTGAACATAAGACCTGTCGAGAAAACGGAAGGACAATAGAAGTAAAATTTGATATTTTTGCGGTTATATGTATAGAGTGATGCGTGTTGGTTAATAAATGAGGAGGTCGCCGAAATGAAGAAAATGGTGATTATGTTTGTTCTGTTGCTCGCATTCGGTATTGTCTGGGCGCAGGATCAGGATACGGATGAACAGGGACGACTTATTAAGTACCGAGAAAAAACAGTTATAGATTTTGAAGATGTAATGCTTGAGGGTCAGATAAAAAAGCCATCAGGGCAGTTTTTAATTGACAGGTCCAAAACAAAGTTCAATTCTTTGATTAATCTGAAAAAAGATTTTAACAAAGAGTTGGTAAGGTCGGTTGACCTTTTAAATTGAGTGCTATGTTTGTGTTAATAATTTAATAATGAGGCCGGAGCCATGCCTGAGAAATCAAAGTTGAGAAAAAGACTACTTTACGATCTTACGCCTATTCCGGAGGTCCCGGTAAACAAAAATGTTACCGGAAAACTGGAACCAGAGATCAGAGTTGTTTATGACAAAAGAATCCTTCTGGATTTGCAGAAGATTAAAAAGAGTTTTAAAGTTGGATCTGAAAATGTTGCCGACTGTGTTGTTGATGAAACCTATGTTCCTGAACAGGCATATGAATTTGCTACTGTTTCTGGAACTCAGTTTAGTATCAATCTAAAGGAAAACTTGAAAGGAGTAATTTACAAAGGTGACGAAAAAACAGATCTGACTGAATATGTTGCTAAAAAAGGCAATACAGTTGATATTGATGAATCAACTCTTTTGATAGTTGAATTCGGCAAGATAAGTATCTGTGCGATGAAATCTCAGCTGGAGCCATTTAAATCCGGTGGGTTTTTGAAGCAGTTTGATGCTGTGCTTGGAATTATTATGCTTCTATCTTTCCTGATCGGTGGGTTTATTGTTAATATGATAATTGAAACCCCTCCCATAGAGGTTGACATTTTTGAACTTGACAATAGATTTGCAAAACTCATTGTGGGTGAAGAGCAGGATGTAAAAGTTGAGGAACTTGAGGAAGAAAAGAAAGTAAAACTTGAAAAACCGAAAGAGGGTCTTGTAGAAGCAAGTCAGCAAAGAAAGTCTTTGGGTGAAGAAGGCCGTGTTGGCGATAAGAAGAGCAGAGTCGCAAACGCTCAGGGATCTGCTAGACGTGGTCTTGATGCAAAAGTTGCTCAAAGTTCAGGTATTATGGGTGCGTTGTCATCCGGTGCCGCAAACTTTGACCGAGTTTTTGGTGGTGGTGGTCTTGGTGCCGGTATGGAAAAAACTCTTGGATCAGTTACGGGTCTTGCAGGTGTTGATCAGTTTGGTTCAGGTGGTTTGGGAACAAGAGGTTTCGGTACAGGTGGCGGTGGTAATGCTCTCGGCATCGGTGGTTTAGGAACAAGAGGTCGTGGGGGCGGCGGTGGTGGAAAATATGGTATGGCTGCCGGACAGATTGGCAGAAAAGGCCGCTCAGATATTACAGCAGGTGGAGGTCAGGCCGTTATTATGGGAGCTCTTGACCGCTCTGTTATTGATGCATATATAAAGAGAAATCTAGCTAAGATAAGATGGTGCTATGAAAAAGAACTTAACAAAGATCCGAAGCTTTTTGGAAGAATTGTTATAAATTTCATTATTTCCGGCACAGGTACTGTAAGTAGTTCAAAAGTCAACAGAACAACTATGGGTAACCAGAATGTTGAAAGCTGTGTTGCAGATCAGATAAAGAAAATTCGCTTCCCTGCACCTAAAGGCGGCGGAATAGTCATTGTAAATTATCCGTTTGTGTTTAAACACTCTGAAGGGTAGGAGAGAAAAATGAAGAAACTGTTAGTAATTGCTGCAATACTCTTACTAAGCTGTTCCATTTTTGCTGAGTCAGCTGAAGAGACAGGAGATGTTTCCGGAAATGACCTTAATCCGGTCATCAGAGGATTTAATTTCCAGGTTTCAGGCGGTATACTCGCATATGTTGGTAAAGCCGGTGGTGAAAACGCAGGCAGTCCACTTGGTACAGCTTTTAAATTCAACATTGGATATGACATCCCAATAAAAAATGTAGTTAACATTGGTGTTGCTGCTTCTATTGGTATGTTACAATTCAACACAAATCCCAACGACATCGGTCTGGGCACAAAGTATAACAAATCTCCGTGGGTTGAGGATTACAGTCCTCTTACCGCAGGTCTTGAGATTGAAGTTGCATGGATGATAACTCAAAGATGGGAGCTGGGGCTTCTGATTAATTTTGATTACTATGCACTTGCAGAGACATATAAAGCTGGACAAGCAGGTAATAAAAGCAAGATCAACGACGGCAATATAGCAGTCGGCGGCGGACTTCTTTTCGAATATTATACATACTCCAGACACTTTTCATTAGGTTTATCTGCTGAATTCAATTATGTTGTAGATTTTGACGGAATGAACATCATCGTCACGCCTTTTATGAAATATTCGTTTTAACTTTCCGTGAACATATCTGTTACGCAAATAATTTCATCTTCTCCGATAGGTATTTTCGATAGCGGTGTTGGAGGCCTTACTGTATTTAAAGAAGTTAGAAGGGCTCTGCCATTAGAAGACATTGTTTATCTTGGCGACACAGCAAGGGTTCCATATGGAACAAAATCTGTAGATGTTGTCAAAAAATATTCGAAACAAAATGTCGAGTTTCTTCTTTCAATGGGCGTTAAGACAATAGTTGTTGCATGCAATACAGCATCCGCGGCATCGATAACATATCTTAATGATATTTTTCGAGATGTTTATATAATCGGGGTTATAGATCCTGTTGTTGAACACATAAGAAACAATCTTTCAATTAAAAAAGTAGGTGTAATCGGTACCGCAACTACCATCGAATCCAATGCTTACCAGAATGCTATAAGAAAATATATTCCCGATGTAAAAATATTCTCTAAAGCATGTCCGCTATTTGTGCCTTTGGTGGAGGAGGGTCTTTTTGAAGATAAAATAACAGAAATTGCCATAGATATGTATCTGTCTGCTATGAAGAACGAAAATATTGATGCCATAATTTTAGGATGTACTCATTATCCGATGCTGAAATTAGCAATAGAGAGGTATTTTGAGAAAAGAGTGAAGGTGCTGGATACTGCTTTACATACAGCGCTTACCCTTAAAGATGAGTTAACTAACAAGAATCTTTTAAATTTATGCGGCCTGGGAAAAGAAAGGTTTTATGTTACTGATTCGATCACCACTTTTAAGAAAACAGCAGAAATGTTTCTGGGTTTTAATATCAATGATATTTCACACATATAAAAATTGCTATTTATATTTAAATTGTATATATTCTTCGCAGAATTTTATGGGAGTTCAAAAATGAAAGCAGTTTGTTTAATTTCACTTCTTTTTTTGCTTGCATTTCCAAATGTTTCTGCAACAGAAAATGATTCGGAAGATACCATAAATAACACTATGCAGGAAACAAAAAAAGATGAAAGCACTGGAATCACAGAAACTTCAAGCATGGAAGATAAAAAGGAAGCGGACGAGAATACTGTGGAAAATGAACAGGGTTATAATCTTAAACTTAGAACGCTGGAAGAAAAAATAAATTCACTGAAGGATAGAATTTTCAGGTCAAAACAGAGACTTGCAATTTTGCAGGAAACAGTCTTGAGCGGAACAATTGCAGGAGCAAGAGCGACGATAACTCATAAAAATGAAGTAGGCAATGCATTCAAGCTTGTTTCTGCAATATACTATCTTGATGATGCGCCAGTTTTTAGAAAGATAGATGTCCCTGAAGAGCTAAAAAAGGAGGAGATTGTTGTTTTTGACGGTTCTGTCGTTCCCGGTCCTCACCATATATCTGTTTTTTATGTTTTTGCCGGCAAAGGATACGGCCTTTTTTCATATATGAAAGGATACACTTTTAAAATGAAGGCAGGACATTCTTTCCATGTTGAAGAAGGAAATCTGGTAGAAGTTACTATTGCACCAAAAGACAAGGGTGCTTCGTATAAGCTTGATAACAGACTTTTTACATCATTCAATATATCAAAAAAGATGTTTGAAGAAAAAGAATCTCAGAGGGAAGAAAAAGAGCAGGAAAATTGAAGAGCGAAAGAATATTATGAAAAAGACCATTTTGTTTGTATACATAGTTCTTGTTTTTCTGAAGGTTAGTGTCGCTCAACCGAATGAAACATCTGTAAGTATAGATCAGAAACTTGATTCAATTGCAAAAGAGCTTGAAGAAATAGAAAGCGAGTGTGCCGGGGCAAAGGCGAAGTATCTTAATCCTCTTATGTTGAACAGGGATTATAAAGAGCCGGTCTTAAATAAAATGAAAAAAGCTGATTTTTATTTTGATAAAGAAGACTACATTTCTTCAGGCAGCATATACTATTCGATAGTAATTTCACAGGAATCTAAAGACCAGATATGGGAAGATGCTGTTTACAAACTTGCGGAATCGCTCTTTAGAAATAGAAACTATATTTCATCTGCAAGATATTTTGAAATGCTAGTGACTGATGTCAAAAACAGTAAATACAAAATAGAAAGTTTGAAAAGACTTATTTCGGCAAGCTATCATCTGGGAGACTATTCTGTAGCTAAAAAATATTACACAGAATTTGTTGAGATAGGATATGATATGTCAAAGGATCAGGATTTGATATACTTCCTTGCGAAAAGCCTTTTTTATGACAATCAGGTTGATGAGGCAACTACAGTTTTTTCAACAGTCAGTGTTGAAGGGGCATACTATCCTCAAAGTCAGTATTTCTTAGGAGTTATAAAACTTAGAAAAGGGTTGTTGCAGGAAGCTTTATCTTATTTTGAGAAAGTTGCTGAAATTACTCAAGGAAGCAAATATTATAAATTTGAAAGGGTTTTTGACTTGTCTGTTATTGCTGCTGCAAGGACAGCATTCGAACTGGGAGATCTTATAAAATCTGTAAAGTATTATGTCATGCTTGATAAAAGGTCGGAACATTTTGCAGAAGCGTATTATGAATTATGCTGGACATACATTAAGAAAGAAGAATACGTCAGAGCAATAGATGCTCTCAGACTTATAAAATACATTGCTCCGGACTCAATAGTTGCACCTAAAGCCGAAATACTTGAAGGATCTCTTCTGATAAAATTAAGAAGATATGGCGAAGCAATGGTAATTTTTGACCAGATTGTTGAAAAATATAGCACAATAAGAGACGAACTGAACACAATTGACAACAAGTCATTTCTTTTAAATGCAAAATCAGGGAAGCTTTCCAAGACACTTTCGCCCTATTCACCTGTAGTAAGATCACTCCTTAAAGATAACAAGAAATTTAGTAGCGCAATGAAACTTAGCGACGACATTTCTGAGCTGGAAGCGGAAATCAACAGGGTTAACCAGCTCGAAAGCAAGATTGGCTCAATAGTTGATAATAAAAATGCGGCATCATTGTTTCCTCCTTTAAAAGAAGGATCGAGTTCCGCATTGTTCCTTCAAGGCAGGATAGCATCTATAAGAAATGAACTTATTGAGTTGAGAAAAACTGTTATATGGAATGTTATTGACGAGAAGGACAAAAAGAAATTCAACCAGTTGGAAAAGGAAAAAAGCGATCTTACCGGTATAATTGAAAATGCTCCGATCTCTCCGGATCAGATTGAGAAAAAAGCGTCCGAATATGCAAATATGATAATCAGAATGGAAGAGGAGATCCACAGGATAATAATACAGACAAATTCTTTATACAACCAACTCGACGGGATAAGCATTTTTTATGCTAAGACAAAAGGTTCTATGCCTGTTGACGACAAGCTTCTTGAACGGATAAACAGAGAAAAAAGCGAGATTCAGAAATCGCTGGATTTTTTGACAGCATATAAAAAAGAAGTGGAAAGTGAAAAGAACCGCCTTGTTCTTGGTGGAGACATTATCAGCAGGGTAATTCTCGCAAGGAACAGTTTAAATAAGATAATTTCAAAACAGGATAAAATATTGTCGCATTACGATGAAAAAGTGAGCGGCGCGAGCAGCAAGGTCAAAGATCTTATTGAAAAATCTCAGACAGTTGATTCCAAACTGGAGAAATTCTACGCAGACCTTAACGATGCCGTAAAGGAAATAATAAACAAGATCAGGGTATCTTATGAGAATGAAAGAAACAATTTAAATGAATATAAAAGCGAGCTGTTTGAAATTAAAAGAGAAATAACGGAAATGGCGGCACTTGCCATGTATTCAAACATCAACAGAGTGAAATCGTCTTTTTCCGATCTTATTTTGCAGGCTGATCTTGGGATTATAGATGTAGCTTGGGAAAAAAAAGAAGAGGCAACCTCTGAAAAACTCAAATTAAAAACACAAAAAGCTTTGGAGATTAGACAGCTATATCTTAACTTGGAAGGTGATGAATGAGAAAGAGTTCTCTTTTTATTCTCATCATTGTAAGTTGTCTGAGTATTTATGGGAAAAAAATTGAAGATAAGGAAGAACTTTCTTTTGATGTAATTGTTGACAGCAGTCAATTTAATGAAGGATATTTCGAAAGACAGATCTTGCGGTATGAAGAGCTTATAAAAGAATACCAAAATGATCTGAGATCGTTGATCAAGAGGGATATCGAGGAAAAAGAGAGAACAGTAAATGAAAAATATGGACAGGTCTTAAAAAGAGAAGAAGAAAAGGAATTAGTTAGCAGAAACGATGCAATAAAACTGTTCGAAGAATTTATTAAGAAATATCCGGATAATTCAAAATATACGCCAAACGCAATGTACCGGCTCGCTGAACTTTATTATGAAAGGTCGGTGATTGATTATGGGGAAAAATATTCAAGATACGAAGAGCTTCAGGAGCAGTACGACAAAAAACTGGTGAAATCCGAGCCAGTTGAACCGGCCCTTGATTTTAGCGACACGACGGAATTATATGAATCATTAATAAAAAGATTTCCTGATTTTCAGTATATAGGGTCTGTATATTATATGTTAGGTTATTGTTATGCTGAATCAGGAAATGGAGACAAAGCTGTTAAAGTCTGGCTCGATCTGATTGAAAAGAAAATTGAAACAACGCATCTTGCTGAATTATATATGCGCCTGGGGGATCATTATTTTGAAACCAATGTGCTCGACAAGGCGGAACATTTCTATAAAGAAGGTATGCGGTTTACAGAAAGTGATTTTTTTGATAAACTTTTATACAAATATGCATGGACATTTTACAGGGTGAGCCGTTTTGAAGAAGCTGTCAACTCATTTACACAACTTCTTTTCTTTGCGGATGATATGAAAAGCAAAGGCATAAATCGCGGACAGGATTTGAGAAAAGAGGCGGTACAGTATATTGCCATAAGTTTTTCTGATGATGAGTGGGGAAGTGTTGAAAAAGCGATAGAATATTTTGATAAGATAAAAGCAGCATCTTTTGAAAAAGAGGTCTTTGAACAGATAGGTAAATATTATTTTGAAAATAACAATTTTGATCAGGCCGAGAAAGCGTATAGATATATTCTTCAAAAGCATCCTTATTATGAATCAGCACCAAGGATTCATTACCGGTTGATACAGCTGTATAACAAATCCAGGGATTTTGATAAAGTTGCAAAAGAGACGGAGATATTTGCAAAACTTTACGATGCTTCCGGAGAATGGGCCAGAATAAATAGAGGCAATGCGACTCTTGTTAAAGAGGCAACTGAATGGGCTAAAAACTCTCTTCTTGATACCGCATCTTTTCATCATAGACAGGCCCAGGCGCTTGTTGAGAAAGGTGAAGCTGATGCCGCAGTTGACGAATACCGTATTGCTGCCATTGCTTACGGAGAGTATCTGGTTAAGTTTCCTTATACATCCGAAAGTTATGACATAACATACAGTTTTGCCGATGCCCTTTTTAGATCTGGCGATATAGAGATGGCGGTCGTTATATATGAAAGAATAAGAGATGATAAAAATCAGGACAGGTATAGAGACGATGCGGCTTTTCAGGCATTTGTATGTTACAATACCATTTGGAACAAATCTTCTGAAAGACTTGTCAAAGGAGAAGAAAAACGGGATAAACCTTTTTCTGTACTGGAAGAAAAACTCATAGAATCAAGCGACATATACTTTGAGACCGCAAAAGAGGTTGAAGATAAACCTGCTGTGGCCTATACAGTGGCAAGAATATTCTGGGACCATGGGAAGTTTGAAGAAGCAGAAAAAAGGTATTTGAAAATAATAAATGAATTTCCTGAAAGTCAGGCCGCCATCTTTGGTGCGAGAGATATTATTTCCGCCTATAATCAGAAGCAGGATTGGGTAAATGTTGCAAAATGGTCAAAGCTCCTTACAGAAAGATTGTCTGTAAAACAGAAAGTTGACAAAGCAGTAAAAGATGAATTTGAAACAATAAGAGGAACAGCTCTTTTCTTTTATGCAGGCAAACTTGAAGAGGAAGGAAAGTTTGTTGAGGCGGCATCAGAATATCTCAGAATAGTTGAAGAGACACCATATTTTAAAGAGGCTGATGTGGCTCTTTACAATGCGGCCATTAATTTCTCAAAGGCCACAATGTTCGAGTCTGCACTTCAGATACACGAAAGGGTTTATAAAGAATATCCTTACTCACAGTTTGCTCCGAAGTCTCTTTACCTTATAGCTTATAATGCAGAAATGAGCTATGACCACCAAAAAGCTGTGAACGCATATAAACTGCTGTATGAAAAGTATCCTACATACGAAAAGAAAAATGATGCAATTTATAATGCGGGATTCCTTCTTGAAAAATTACAGAAGTACAAAGAAGCATCTCTTTATTACAGGACTTATTATTCTGAAGAGAAAAATAAATTTGAAGGCAAGGAAGCTTTATATATGGCAGGGCATATGTATCAAAAAGCTGAAGACTGGAAGAATATGATAAGCAGTTACGAGAATTTCATAAGCACATTCAGAAATGATTCCGAGGTGGCCAGTCTTGTTGGAAAGGCATATTCAGATATAGCAAATGTTTACGAGGACAAGCTTAATAATTGGAAAATGGCAAAAGAATATTACAAAAGGATTGTCGATTTTTCTGAAGAGAAAAACCTCAAATCAGATGAGGTCGTGAGGTATGTCTCTGAAGCAAAATTTAAGCTGGCGGAAGATGACTTCAACAGTTATCTGAAAATGAGGATTGATGGTAAGAATGAGAAACAACTTGAGGAAAACCTAAAGAAGAAACTTGAAGCAAAGAACATCCTGGAAAACAAATATTTTGAGATTATAAGTCTACAGATATTTGAATGGGTAACAGCGGCAATATACAGGAGGGGTTATTTATACCAGAGTTTTTCTGATGCCCTTTTTGAGGCAGAACCGCCAAAAGGTCTTTCTGAAGAAGAAGAAGATATTTATATGAAAATGCTGAGAGATCAGGCCGCTCCGATAGAAGAAAAAGCAGTCGATGTTTATACACAGGGTTTAGAAAAGGCCAGAGAGATAAGATCGTTTAATAAGTGGACCCAGTTAATGACAGAACGACTTTCTGTTATGCGTCCGGCCCTTTATAAGGTGGGGAAAACGCCACTATTTGCAGTTGACAACAAACTTAACACAGGTTATCCGATGATGATAAGTCTAGATAATGCAGAGAAAAAACAATATAAAAAAGCCGGAATAAGCGGCACAAAGGTCGAATCCACCTCTTCATCAGAAAATCCCGAAAAGGTGAGTGAGGATAAAAAATGATAAAGAACGCAGTCAGTTTTCCGATATTCTTCATACTTATGTTTTTTATAATCGGATGTGCCAGCACACCCAAATCAGAAGAAATGGTAAAAAAAGAAAATAAGAGCATTACGGAAGAGAAAAAAGACAAAAAAGAAAAAAAGAAATCAGTTGAAAGTGAAAAGAAAGATAGCGATGGAAGTACCGATTTAACAGATGTAAATGATGAAGATACTAAAGGGAAAAAAGGTGAAACAAAAAAGAATAAAAACGCTCAAAATTATGATGGTCTTAAGTATATTGGACCGGCACAGAATAAGTTCTCGGAAGGAATCGGCAAATATTTTACCGATGGTTGTGAATCGGCAATAAAATTATGGACCGAAGCAATTGAAAAGGATAAGAATAATAATGTCATTGCGTTTAATATAGGGCTGTGTTATCAAAGATTAAAAAAGTTTGAAGAAAGCAGAAAGTGGTACGAAAGATCCTATAATCTCAATCCGGAATTTGTAAAACCGCTTTACAATATGGTTATTATGACTGGGGATAAAACAGCGTCCGAAGAAGGATATTTCCTTCAAATAGTAGAAAAAACACAGGATGTTGTTGAGAAAAATAATTTTATTGCGTGGCTTTACCTTCAGACCGGGAAGCTTGATCTAACCGAAAAGCATGCAAAGATGGCATTGAAAGAAGATGAGCAGAACTCTGAGGCGGTTATTAATCTTGCAACGGTATATTATAAAAAAAGAATGTATGAACTGGCCGAATCCGCATTGACTACAGCAGAGAAATGGGATGGTGAGAATTTTCAACTTCACAAGCTGTATGGATTTCTGGCATACGAGACAGGTGATAAGAATAAAGCCAATATTCATCTCCAGAAAGCTTTGAAAACAAATCCGGAATTAGCCGAAGTAAGAAATGTCCTGGCTGTTCTTGCGATGGAAATAGAAGATTATGCCACAGCCAAAGATCATTTGGAATTCGCATTAAAAATAGTTCCTGAATTTAAATCAGCAAAAATGAATCTGGCACTTGCATTGAAAGGTTTGAATGAATTTAAAAGAGCTAAAGATATTCTTGTAGAGATGGAAAATGATAAGGATATTGATGAAAATATGAAAGAAAGCGTATTATTCAACATTGCGGTACTTTATCTCGATTCAGATGTTGAAGGTGACAAAAGTCCGAAAAGGTTTGACATATCTGTGGAATATTTTAATAAGTACCTGAAATCAATTGCTAAAAGCAAAGATTTTAAAAATGAAAAGAAGCTTATTGACGGATACATTAAGGAAGCCGGTTCTGAAAAAAAGAAGTTGGAAATGCTGCTTAAAAGACAGGCTCAGGCCGAGAAAAGGAAAAAAGAAATTCAAGAGGAGCACAAACTCTTTCTTGTTAATAAAGAAAAAGCTTTTGAAAACGCAATGAAGGAAGATAAAGTTGAAATTTGGGAGAAGTTTCTTCTTGATTACCCGGTTATTGATGAGAGTGATAAGTTTGGATTGGCTGCAAAGGCCAGATTATCTGAATTAAAACCAACTTCCGGGGAAAATGACGAAAATGTAAAATCTTTAGAGGATGAAAGCCCTGATGACCAAAACCAATAATGTTTTGCAGGAAAGTAAAAAAATTGATTTATTTTTATTATATGTGTATATTCTTGCATTGTTCGTTTACGGAGAAAGAAAGTTGTTTTTGATCTGTGCAGTTTTAATCTTTATTTTAACACCTTTTCAGACTGTGGATGCACAGAAAAAAAGGCAGCCGCTTGTTCTGGAAGAGTTGAAAATTGAAGGAACAATTCAGAAACCCGAAGTAATGACGATTCTTTCCAGGGCAAAGTTTACATATCACACCTTGGAACTTGATGTGAGTTTTATGGAGAAGGTTGAGAAAGCCCTTCATGTTGATGAGGCTTTCTAAGAATATTTATTTTTTTGGAGGTACAAAATGCAGTTTTGGGCATCATTTTATCGTGACGGTGGATGGTTTATGCACCCTATCGCACTTTGCGGTCTTTATGTTATCGGTGTAGCAATTTACAAATTTGTTTTCCTTTTTGTTAAATTCAACACCAACGGCGCTAATCTTATGAAGCAGATTCAGAAGCTTGTTATGGCTAACAATGTTGACAAGGCGATAAAGCTTTGTACAGCAGCAGGTGACGCTGCTCTTGCAAATGTTATGAAGGCGGGTCTTTCAAGAGCAAATAGAGGCGAACTTGAGATTCAGAACGCAATGGAAGAGGCAACTCTTGAAGTAACACCGAAGATTACGAAGCTTACTGACACAATTTTCGCAATGTCAAGTACAGCAACAATGCTTGGACTTCTCGGAACAGTTTTCGGACTTATTGACGCTTTCAATGCAGTTGCACACGCTGCCCCTGAGCAGAAATCAGCGATGCTTGCAAGCGGTATTTCAATAGCCATGAACACAACGGGTTTTGGTCTTCTTGTAGCTATCCCAGGAACTCTTATTACGGTTGTTATTAAAGGCTTTGCAAACAAGATCATTGATGACATTGACCTTTATTCTGTTAAACTTGTAAATCTGCTTGTCAGCAGAGAAAAAGGAACCGCTGAATAAAAAATGAAAATGAATTAGGAGGAGACAGCTAAATGGCTAGTAAAAAACGCGCTAGTACGGTCATGGAAGAACTAAACATGAAGCCGGCCATGAACCTGATTCTCATTCTTATTCCGTTGCTTCTTTCTTCAATGGAATCAGTTAAGATAGCAGTGGTTAATGTCGCAACACCTCAAATAGGTCCATCAAGTGTGGCAAATCCACCATCGGACACTCCCGAGGACAAACCGCTTAAACTTACGATTGCTCTGACTGACAGAGGAATAACTGTGTTTGCAAGGGAGCAGGTCGTTGAGAATAAAGACGATCCATTGGGTCCCACAATATTGAAGAAAGACGGGGAAGAAGAGGATGCTACGGGTAAAATGGTAAATGCCAAAATTTACGATCTTGATAAACTTGTCGAGATCGTGTCTGATATAAAAGATGCCAATCCGGCCGAGGAAAACATTATTATTACTGCCGAACCAAATATCAAGTTCAAATACATTATGCAAATAATGGATGCGACTAGAGAAACGAAAGTCGGGGATAAGACAAAAAAGCTTTTCCCGAATGTGGTTCTAAGTGCAGGAATAGCATAGGAGGGGATTATGACAGAAGAAAAAAGAACATACGAGTACATCCCCGAAAATTACGAACAGGAAGTGTTGATGAAAAGAAAGAGTTCCAAGGTTAAGAAAAAATCTGGGGGCTTTGAAGATATCAACATTAATTCTCTGATGGACATTCTTACGATCATGCTTGTGTTTCTTCTTAAAAGTTATGCAACTGATCCCATAAACATTGTTCCGGGACCAGAGTTGGAAATTCCCAAATCGACATCTCTTCTGACACCTGCTGCAACAGTTTCTGTTACAGTTTCTAAGTCAGCAATAGTGGTTGACAATCAGCCGGTGCTTGTTGTTAAGGACGGAAAGGTTGAAGCATCACAGAAACGTGGTGGGGAAGATTCTTACTTCATAATTCCGCTAAATAAAGTTCTTGTCGAAGCTGCGGAAAAGAAAAGAAGACTGGAGGCCGTTAACCCTACAGTTAAATTTGACGGAGTATGTACAATTGTCATGGACAAAGAAACTCCGTACCGTTTATTGACTGAAGTTATGTATACGGCTGGTCAGGCCGAGTTTGCAAATTTTAAGTTTGCAACAGTTTCATCAGCTGGTTAAAAGTGTTCTGACGGTGGCGGTTAAATTGCCGCCACCGTCAAAATTGTTAAAATATTTTTGCACTTTTTAGCATAAGAGGTTGCCGATGACCCAGGAAAAAACAGGAAAAGTACTGAGAGTCGGGGTTATTCATAACGGAAGAATTCTTGACGAACAGGTATTCAGAAAAGCTGAAACTATTTTCATTGGCGATTCTGAGAAATCTCATTTTGTTGTTCCCTCATCATCGTTACCAAGTAAGTTCCCGATCTTTTATTTTAAATCAGGAAGATACGAACTTGTCGTTATGGAAAATATGACCGGCAAAGTGTTTCTTAAAGGCAAGGTCATAGATATCGAGGAAGTGGTAAAAAAGGGCATGTTGAAAAAAAGGGGAAATGCCTATATTCTTCCACTCTCACAAGATTCCAGAGGAAAAGTTATGGTAGGGAGTGCAATAGTACTTTTCCAATTTATTGTTCCGCCACCAAAACCGCCTAAACTTAGATTGCCTAAGTCGATAAGGGGTTCATGGACACAGCATCTTGATTGGCCGTTTGTTTCGATCGAAGGTGTTTTAATGGTGTTCGGTTATTTATTTTTTGGTGTTTATTTGCCAAGTCTGCCTGAACCCGAGCCGCTTCAACTTGCAGATGTATCAAACCGATTTGCTAAATTAATAGCACCTGATATCGAAGAGCTTAAAACAATGGAAGACAGTGAAGATAAAGCAGTAGAAGATGTTGATTCAAATAACATGGCGGCATCAACAAAAAAGGAAGAAAAGAAAGAAGATACAGGGCCTAAAAAACCTGATAAACCCAGAGATGCCGCAACGATTCAGAAAGAAGAATCCATAAGAGTAGCTGAGATGCAAAAGAAAGTTGCAGGTAAAGGATTGCTAAAAATGATAGGTTCTGTAGGAGAAGGAGGACAGGGCGGATTTATATCCGATGTTCTCGGTGATGGAGGAAAGGATAGGGATATTGATACGGCACTTTCAGGTGTTAAACAAATTGGAGAAGCAACAAGTACATCACAAAGAAGCAGAAAGGGTGATGACGGTGCTACAGAAACTGCAAAAATTGACAATTTAAATGTTAAATCGTCTGATGGAAAGATTGATATAAAAGGAAGGGCTGAGAAGGCCGTTGTGGGAAGAGCAAGTGTCGGATCTGCCGCGGAAGTGGACGGTCAGATAGATTCCGCCAGCATGAACAAGATACTTAGAGGTAGCGGTGCGGCAATAAAAAGATGTTATGATAAAGCGCTCTTAGTAAATCCTACCTTGAAAGGTAAGGTTGCTTTAAGTATAATGATAAATACTCAGGGTCGTGTTGAGGCGGCCGATGTTGTTGAAGATACTATTGGAGACAAGTCAGTATCTTCTTGTATTCAGGGTGTCATAAGCAGGTTGCGTTTTCCGAAACCGGACGGTGGACCTGTAAGTTTTGTTTTCCCTGTTACGTTTGCTCCTTCAAATTGATTTAATGGAGGGTGCCATGTTAAATTTTAAAGTTATTTTCATTGCGGCTGTATTAGTTCTGTTCTTTTTTGAACTGTCGGCTGAAAACAAGGAATCTGTTTCGACACAGGATAAAAAAGGCGAGATTTCTAAATCCGATATTGAATCATTGAAAAAAGAATCTAAAGAAAAAGTTCGCAGAATCTCAGAAATAGAGTTGCTTCTGGCAAAGAGAGTACAGGATGCTGTAAAAGAAAAAGACATTAAGTGGAAAGTTTGTCTGGATAATTATGTAGGTGCATTGAAAGGTGTAGCCGTTAGTGCGTTAAATGCAGGAGAAAAGATTCCCGAACTTATAGAAGCAGAAAAAACGGATGATGCTCAGAGTCAAATGATACTTCTTAGAGGGCTCGCAGATTCTGCGGAAAAAACACTTTCAGAAGCTGAATCATGTGAAAGACAATTAACAAATGTCAATGCTGAAAGCAGCACTACAAAGGAAAGTGACAAAAAGCTAACGGGAGAAACATTAAAAGATAGCGTAAATGATGCTATGGGAGTGGGATTCTCAGATAAATTTGTTACTGAAACTGATAAAAGTGTTGTTTCTGGATCAGATATTGCGGATGCCAGTGGGGTAGATTCCAGTGATGTCAACTCCGAATCAAACAGTTCTTCAGGTGAAAAAAGCGACAGTCAGAAGGAAGCTCTGGGCAACATTGATAAACCTGAAGTAGTTGATGCGAGTCCCACAAAGTGAGAATAGTTAAATTTGAATATCAGTAATTAGGCGAATATGTTCAATAACGGTATAAAATCTGTAAGTTTGGTCTTTGTGTCAGTTCTTGTTTTACTTTGCACACAGAGTGTTGTTGCACAGTCAAATGAA
>JAGOEX010000004.1:0-6639 GCA_017997475.1 bacterium | reverse complement strand
TGGGGGAATTTAATAAGAACGGATTTTTAATTTTTGATTTTAAAAATACATTTGGCAGGACAGCTACTCCTGATGGACAGGAAATATCAGGGAAACACAAAAATATTCTAGAAAATTTTATTATGGGTCTTGGATTTAAGAATATTGAAGACACGCTTTATGGAAAAATCCAGGCAGGTGTAGATTTTAATTATCTTGAACAGTCCAAAGACAACAAGGTCTATAGAGACTACAACTATGTTTCTTTTGTGGGTGATATTTTCGGAAGATGGAAGTTTCTTCCCAGAACGATGATATTTATGAAGGCGGCTTTCAGATATCAGGATTTTTATGAATCTTCCGTAAGGGACGATTCAAGGTCGATGCCTCTGAATGTCTTTGCCGGTCTGATGGGGCAGATGACTCCACATATTTCCACAAAGATATCAGGTGGTTATTCTGCTAATTTCGGCAAGGAAACAAGACATGATTACAATGCCAATGCAGAGCTCATTTTTAAGTATAACGATTCTACTTTTATGAATGTCGGGTATTTAAAAAGCATGAGACCCTCGGCTTATTTCCAATATTATTCTACGCACCGTGCTTATTTGAACTTTAAGCAGAAGTTTGCAAGGGTTTTCCTTGCCGGTGTTGATTCAAGTTATTCATACATATCTTTTGGAAAAAGCGTTGAATTCAACGGTGTAAAATATGCGATAGATCTGTCAAATACAGATAACAGCATCAATGTTTACAATTCCTCTGATGACAGAGGTGCGGCGATAACCTCAATAATTCCCACAGCAGATAGAAACGATCATCTTTTGTTATTGAATCCTTATATTTCATACAGTATTTTAAGTTGGCTGGGTTTAAAACTTTCATACGAAATGGAATATAGAAAAACAGATTACTATAAGGAAATTCAGGCAGTTTATACAGATGCTTCTGCACCTGCAACAAATTACAACAGAACGGTCAATACACATTTCGATTATATTAATCACAGAGTGCTTTTTACAATAGCTCTGGATTATTAAATTATGAAAATCTTTTCGCTTGTTTCAATATGCATAATTTTTCAGATGTTTTTCTTGTCCTGTACTATTCGTGTGGGTGGTAACGACAAAAAACAAAGTTCAAATGGAAGCATCGTTTCAGAAAGCAATGGTGCATCGGACGGTGAAATACTTTCTTACATCGGGCCGGGCGACATGTTGAAAATACAGGTTTATGGTGAAAAGGAACTGACAGGGACTTATCAGGTAAGCCCTGAAGGATCAATAATGTTCCCATTTATAGGTGAGGTCAAAGTTGAAGGCCTCAATAATTTTTCTCTGGCTGCGAAAATTTCTGAAATGCTTAAAGACGGGTATATTAACGATCCGCAGGTAACTGTTCTGGTTGAGGAGTTTGTAAGTAAAAGGATATTTGTTCTGGGTCAGGTTAAAAAGGCAGGAAGTTTTCCGATAAGGACAAGGATGAGCGTCATTGAGGCAATAAGTCTTTCCGGTGGTTTTACAGATTTTGCTGATATAAGTAATGTCGTTGTAACTAGAAAGGGAAAGGATGAGAAGGAAAAAAGGTTTGTAATTGACATTAAAGAGATAGTAAACGGTACAAAAGAGAATTTCTACCTCAATGCGGGTGACATTATTTTTGTAAGGGAAAGGTTCTTCTGATGCACGAAAGAGAGATAGAACTTAAGGAAATACTGGTACTTCTCAAAAGGCATATGTATCTTTTCTCTTCAGTGATCATAGTTGTGATGACTCTTACGATCGTACATATTTACAGATCTCAGAAAATATATTCGTCAACGGCATCGATTGAAATTGAGCCTAAAGCGGCGAATGTTCTCGGTGATAGAATGGAGATCGTTTCCACGGGGTCACAGGGTTATTACTGGTCAAACAAGGAATACTATGCGACACAGTACGAAATAATACAAAGCCGTTCTGTTGCTGAAAAAGTTCTTGAACTTATTCCGGGCGAAAATATTCTTGAATATCTTGGACTTGACATTTCAAAGATCGAAGAGGAGAAGCTTAAGGATATTGATCCTGTAAATATTATTTTAGGAAAGTTGACTGTTTCACCTCAGAAGAACAGCAATATAGTAAAAATAAGCGTTGAAGATAAGGACCCCGAAAAGGCCGCTTTTCTGGCAAATTCTTTTGCAAACGCATATATAGATTTCAACCTTGAAAAGAAATATTTTGCCACAAAAGATGCCGCCAGGTGGCTTTCCGACCAGAGCATCAATCTTAAGAAGAGTCTGGAAGATTCGGAAAAGATGCTTTTTGATTTCAAGCAGAACAACAATGTTCTTGCAACGACTTTTGAGGCCAAACAGGCGATGCTTGCAACCAGAATAGAGAAGTTTACGAACACTTTGACCGATCAGGAGATAAGGAGAAATGCTGTAGCCGCAAAGATAGAGGAATACAGTAAAATTGATCTTGAAGATCCGAATGAAAGCTTTCTTAAAGAGGCGAGCAAGGATAACCAGCTTATTAACAATCTTAAAATGAAATATATCGAAGTTGTTTCAAAACTTGACGAGAGTGAAAAATTCTACGGAGAAAAATATCCTAAAGTTCTCTCGTTAAGCACAGAGAGAGATACGATACACGATTCTTTGAAAAAAGAGATTGTCGGTGTTATCAAAAGTTATGACCTTGAGCTCAAGACACTTGAAAGTGAAATGGCTAAAAACCGAAAAATGTTAAGTGATTCCCAGACCGAAGCCATAATGCTTAACAAACTTGATATAGATTACAGCAAACTTTTACGGGAAGTTGAAACAAATAAAAAACTATATGATATTGTCCTTGAAAGAACAAAGCAGGCGGATTTGAGTGCTTTGCTTAAAAACAACAATGTCAGGATCATCGACAATGCACTTTCCTTAAAAATTCCAGTCAAGCCCAGAAAGAATCTGATATTGCTGATAGGTTTGATTCTGTCTATGATACTGGGTTCTCTGGCAATATTTGTGGTGGAATTCTTTGATACAAGGTTTAGAACATTCAAAGAGTTCGAGACCATAACGAAAAAACCTCTTCTCGGGATTATTCCAAAATTTGAATTTGTTGAGAATTCTCAATTCAAAGAGATTGCATTCGAAGAGAAAAAACAGAGTTTTGCTGTTGAATCATTCAGATCGTTAAGAACTAACATCAAGCTTAGCAATCCCGATCATAAAATAGCAAAACTGCTTGTAACAAGTTCAATTACGCAGGAAGGGAAAACAACAGTATCTGCAAATATAGGTGTAGGTTACAGTGTTGCAGGGAAGAAAGTTCTTATTGTAGATGCCGATATGAGGAAGCCGAGAGTTCACAAACTTTTCGGGTTGAAGAACGAATATGGTCTTTCAACGTTAATAGTCGGTGAAAATACTTTGGCACAGGTCACCAACCGTGATGTTTATGCGGGTCTTGATGTTATTACCTGCGGACCTATTCCTCCAAATCCTGCTGAATTGCTTGAAAGCGCAAGATTTAATGATGTTCTTGCTGAAATGAGTGCTAAATACGATCTTGTAATATTCGATTCACCGCCACTCAGCCCTGTAAGTGATGCGGCTACTATTGCTCCGATGACAGATGGTGTTATCGTGGTTGTCAATGTAAATAAGACCCCCAGGGATATTTTTAAAATGTCAGTTGCCAAGATAATAAAACCGGGCATACATTTTCTCGGTACAGTAATAAACAACTTTGATCTGAAACATGAAAAGAAGTTCAAATCATACTACAATTATTCATATTATCATTCACCATATAAAACTGAAAAAGATGAAGAAAGTTCAATTTAATATCTGGCTGATGATCAGCGCTTTTGTTCTTACAGTTATTTCGTGTGAATCGCCTTATATGATCAAACACCCTGTTTCTTCTGGTGATACATACTATCTTTATGCAACATTTTACGGTGATGAATTTGAAGGAAAAACTGCTGCCGACGGATCAAAGTTCAGCAATGGTGAAATGACTTGTGCGGCAAAAGGATTTCCTTTCGGTACAGCACTTGAAGTTCAGTCACTTGAGACAGGAAAAAGCGTTACGGTTACAGTTACAGACAGACCGGGGAAGAATGTTGTAGACCTGTCAAAAAAAGCGTTTGCAGAGATAGACAATCCTGAAAAAGGAAAAATTAAAGCAAAAATTAAAGTCGTTGAAAAGAATCTCAATGAGCCGTCACCTGCCCAAAAGAGCGAAGATGTTAATCCGGAAGGGGTCAAGAATGATGAAAAACCGGTTGAATCAGGTAAATTTTACGCCATTCAGCTCGCAGCATTCAGTGATTTTGAAAATGCAAAAAAATTTCAGGAGTCACAAAGCGTTGAGACATACATCTTAAAGGTTCAGGGGACTGGTGATATTTACCGTGTAAGATACGGCAGGTTCACTTCAAAAGACGAGGCCGAGAATTATAAAGCATCTAATTTTTCCGGTACGGAAGCTATCGTTGTTGAAGTTGTTGAATAGGATCATACTTTTTTCACTTTTAATTGTCTCTTTTTCTTTGTCGGGTCAGAATATTGAAGAACTTCTGAAAAACGAGAATCCGGCTGAAGGGTTCAAGCCGTTTCTGAAAATCGGCATAAAAGTTGACACTGATTCATTCCCTCTCGAAGGAGATGCGGAGATTTTTACAAAGAACGGTAAAAATGCCGGGTCTATTCAGGGGAAATATACCGTGAGTGTGAGCAAAGGGAAAATATCTGTTTCAGGCAGGACTTTTAATTCTGAAATGATAAAACTCACTCCGAAATTCATGCTGATAAAGATTGGTCAAAGAATGTTCAGAGGTGAAATTGAGATTTGGCTTAGAAATGGAAAGCTCACTGTTATCAATGACTTGAATATAGAGGATTATGTCAGAGGAGTGATCAATAAAGAAGCGATACCTTCCTGGCCTCTTGAAGCAAAGAAAACACAGGCAGTATTAGCAAGAACTTTTGCGGTTTATCAGAAAATGTTCAATCCCAGAAATGAGCTTTTTGATCTTGCTCCGAGTGTTCTTGATCAGGTTTATGACGGGCTTGACAAAGAGGATGTCACATCAAATAAAGCAGTTGACGAGACAAGAGGTGAAGTAATAACAAAAGGGCATCATCCGGTTAAGATCTATTTTCATTCAACTTGCGGAGGAATGACTTCATCATCATCAGAGATTTGGAAGAAAGATGAACCGCATCTTAAATCTGTAAAATGTCCTTATTGCAAAAAATCATCTCTTTACCGTTGGAAAAGATCGGTGAGTTCAAAAGTGCTTTCAGATAAACTCGGAGTTGGTAAAGTTAAATCTATTCAGGTGGTTAGAAGCGAAACAAGAGTCGAAAGTCTGATAGTTGACAACAAAAAGATCCCTGTTAATAAATTTAGAGAGTTAGTCGGTTTTTCTGTTATCTGGTCAAATGATTTTGTTGTCAGAAAAGAAGGGTCTAATTTTATTTTTGAAGGAAAAGGTGGAGGCCACGGTGTCGGCGTCTGCCAATGGGGCATGGCTGGGATGGCGGAGAAAGGGAAAAATCATTTTGAAATTATAAACTTCTATCTTACCGGTGTAGAGATCAGGAAAATGTACTGATGGATACAAAACTTTTCAATTATCATCTTCCTGAAGAGCTGATCGCTGACAATCCTTTGAAAAGGGGTGAAAGCAGAATGATGGTGCTTGACAGGAGTAATCCGGTCATAAAACATTCAAAATTTGGCAATATAACCGATTTTATTGATGAAAATACGACTGTGGTCTTTAATTCAACAAAAGTTATTCCTGCCCGCATTTTTGGAAAAAGGGCAACAGGCGGAGTTGTTGAGTTCCTTCTGATAAAGCAGATCGGAAGCGGATTGTGGCAGGTGATGGTTAAGTGTTCAAAGCATCTCGGGAGAGGCGAAAAAGTCAATTTCGAAAATGGTGTGACGGCAGAAATAATGTCAAGAAATGAGCAGTTCGCAGATGTGAAGTTCTCTTTGAATGATACTCAACTTCTTAAATTTCTTGATGAATTCGGCGATGTTCCTTTGCCGCCGTATATTCTGAAAAGAAGAAACGAGAAAAAAAGCCGATTTGAAGACAGAGAAAAGTATCAGACAGTTTATGCACAAGTTCCGGGATCAGTTGCCGCACCGACCGCAGGACTTCATTTCAATGAAGAAATATTAAAAAAGATCCATGAAAAGACTAGAGGTCATGTTGAAAATATTGTTCTTGATGTCGGGCTTGGGACATTTCTCCCTGTTAAAAGTGAAAAGATCGAAGAGCACAAAATGCATAAGGAAAGGTTCGTAATTACGAAAGATTGTGCTTCACGGCTTAATGATGACAAAAAAGCTGGAAGAAAGATCCTTGCAATAGGAACTACAACGGTCAGAGCACTTGAAAGTGCTGACGATGAAAAAGGTATCATCCATCCATGCGACAAAGAGACAGGGATTTTCATTTATCCGGGATATAAATTTAAATTTGTTGACATAATTCTTACTAATTTTCACCTTCCACAAAGCACACTGCTTATGATGATATCGGCATTTGCAGATAGAGAGTTCATACTTAATGCCTATGAAGAAGCGGTAAAAGAAAAATACCGTTTTTATTCTTATGGTGATTGTATGCTGATTATTTGAATTTTATTTGAATTCT
>JAGOEX010000146.1 GCA_017997475.1 bacterium | reverse complement strand
TTATGATGTCATGTATCGCCGCACCGCTTTCACTTGTAACTACGCCTATCGTATGGGGAAACTGCGGAAGCTGTTTTTTATGGCTGACATCAAAAATCCCTTCCTGGCTCAATTTTTCCTTGAGCATTTTAAGTTTCACCGCCGCCATACCTTCACCATACGGAATGATGAGATTTGCGATCAGAGTTATCTCCGATCTCTGCTCATAAACAGAAAGTTTCCCGTATACAATATATTCTGAATCAACCTTCAGTTCTGCATGATTCATTTTCTGCTGGTTTTTAAATAATGCACATTTGATCTGGGCTTCACTATCCTTGAGTGTAAAATAGATATGTCCCGAATAAGCTTTGCTTAAATTGGTCAACTCTCCGCGGACTGCAACAAAACCGAAAGCTCCTTCCACTGCATGTTTAAGATCTCTGACAAGAGCGGAAACCGGAACAACAACATCGTTCATCATCTGATCTTCTTCAGAGCTTTCATTTTAAGCGCATTCGGGATATTTCTGCTTTTGGCAATATTTTTCAGATCATTTATCCTTATTACATCAAGCAGTGCCATCGAAGTTTTCAGAGGTGTCTTGGGGTTGTTCACCAGCGCAAGCTTTACCTGATAACTTTTTGAAAGTGACTTCACTGCCGCAATATAGGCAATTATATCAAGTGCAACAGCGGCATCGGCTGCTATTGAAACTATCTCTTTTTCGGTGATCCTTGCATTTGCCAGAACCGAAATCGCGATCTGTCTTCTGGGGTCCTTTATAAGGATCTTCCTGACCTCCATGTTGCCCATCATGGCGAGCTTTACCTTCTGACCCATTGACATGTCCTTTATCATTTCCATCATACTTTTTCTCTGAACGGTCATGTCTTCGGCATTCAGACCTTCAAAAACTTCATCGGAAACAAGGAAATCGGGAAAATCAAAATCTTCATCACCGAGAACGACAACATCTTCATCTTCCTGTCCCGGCTGTTCATCCGGCTTTATTTCCTCATCCGGTTTTTCACCGCTCTCAACTTCTGCCGGAATATCTTTTACGACATAACCGATCTGCTCGATATAAAGATCATAAAGAACAGGGCTGTATGTGGAAAAAAATTTAACAAAATCATCCTTCTTCGGCGCTGTAAATTCGACAAAATCCTTGTGTGTTATAAGCATCTTCCACAGATCTTCATCCTGGATCATAACATAATCAAGAATCCATTCAATATGCATTTTTCCAGTTTCCACAAGAGCTATCAGAATAGTTGCGGACTTTCTTTCTCCTGCAAGCTTTGTAAGAGCGAGCACTGACTTTTCAGGCATTGACGGATCGATGTTCTTTTTTATATCAGGTATAGAAAAATCCTTCAGCTTTTCATTTGCTCTTTTCCAAACTGCTTCATCATCATCTCCACAGAAAAAGATTACCGCTTTTTTATATTCATCCGCAGTGATCGGAAGGAGCCCGTCAATTATTGCGAGTTTCTGTGCCGGTAAATGTGCTCTCCGCCACATATATTCTACCTCCTGTTCAACGAAGCAATGATGTTAAGCCCTTTCAAAGTAAGGTCCCTGTCAAATCCCGATATGTATTTTGATGCCGTTGTCAACGCCCCGGCCAGACCGCCTGTCGATATTATCTTCGGCTTAAAGTCAACCTCTTTCAATGACTCCTCTATAACTCTGTCAACCATTCCCACAAAACCGAAAAAGACACCGCTTCGAAGTCCTGCCAATGTTGATCTCCCGATCGCTTTTTCAGGTCTGTCAAGCTCGAAACGGGGAAGTTTAGCAGTTTTAAGCGACATTGCCTCCATTGATATGATTATACCGGGCATTATCGCCCCTCCCACATATTCCTTCTGAGGAGTTACTATATCAAGAGTTATCGCTGTCCCTGAATCAATTATGAAAGTTCCTTCTTTATACAGACTTGCCGCCGCGACAGCATTTGCGATCCTGTCAGCACCGACCTCATTAGGGTTGTCGATATTGATCTTTATCCCTGATGTGGTAGTGTGTTTAAGAAAAAGGGGCTTGACATCAAGGAACTCTATCGAAAATCTCTCCCAGACATGATTCCATGTGGGAACAACGGAACTTATTATGCAGAAAGCTATATCGCTGATCTCTATCTTTGAAAACATCATGAGTGAGTGTATCTTGGAAGAAATGTCATCAACTGTGAGGTTTCTGTCGGTTGCGATCCTCCACCTTCTGACAAGCAGACCTTCCCTGTAAATCCCGATAACAGTATTGCTGTTACCAATATCAACTATAAAATTCATTTATTTCCTGCCGTAAAAATGAGAAAGTGCTTTCTTCATATAGAAATGATCAAGTGTTCCCGCTGTCTCCCTGATCGAGTGCATTGCCCACATTGCGTTACCCACATCAACTGCCTTTACTCCAAGTGCCGCTGAACTCATCGGACCTATTGTGCTTCCCGAAGGAACATCAGATCTGTTTGCGATCTTCTGGCACGGAACGCCTGCCTGTTCACATATCTGCTCAAATTCAGAACTGCTTTCAGCTGTCGTAGCATATCTGAACGATGAGCTGAATTTTATAACAGGCCCTTTGTTCATCAATGGTGCATAGGCAGGATCATGTTTTTCAGGAAAATTCGGATGATGTGCATGAGCCCCGTCGGCACTGACAAGGAAACTTTTGGAAAGAGCCCTGAAAATGTCGTCTTTACCGGAAGAAGTAAGTGCGGTGATCCTTTCAAGAATTGTTCTTGTAAATGTTGAATCGGCTCCCATAAGAGTTTTTGAACCGATCTCCTCGTTGTCATAAAAAGCGGCAACCGTAGTTGCTACCGGAGCTTTAACTGAAAGGAATGACTCAAGTATTGCGTGACACATCTGTAGATTATCAAGCCGCCCGCATGTTATGAACTCAGAATCATTTCCTGTAAAAACTCCTTTCTGCAGATCATAGACAAACATGTCCATCCCTGCAATATTCTCTTCTTTTTCCTTCAGCTCAGACGCAATAAGACCTTTGAGAACATTTTTTGCTGAACCGTCTGCAGTAAGAACTGCCTGCAGATGATTCTGGGGGTTGAACTCGAAACCTTTGTTCGCTTCACGATTCATGTGTATTGCCAGACTCGGAATTATAGCAACAGGCCTGTTGATGTTGACAAGCATGCTTTTTAATCCCCTTTTTGACTTTACCATCACTCTGCCTGCGATACCGAGATCTCTGTCAAGCCATGTATAAACAAGAGGTCCACCGTAAATTTCAGTAGTCACTCTGATGCAGGAAGCAGACCTGTTCTCTCCGTTGTCCTTGATCTTCAAAAGGGGACTGTCGGTATGTGCACCGGCTATTCTGAAGCCGGTTTTCACAGGTTTTTCCTTCCCGGCAATAAAGGCGAGGATCGATGAACTGTTCCTTTTAACAAAATATTTCTCTCCCGGTAAAATTTTCCATGGCTCAGATTCATCAAGTTCCGAGAACCCCTCTTTTTTCAATCTTTTTTCAATATTCTCAGTTGCGTGGAACGCTGTTGGAGAACTGTCAAGAAAATCAATAAGGGCACTTCCAAGTTTTTTAATTTCTGAATTCATCTGGATCCTCCGGATATTTATTTTACATTTTTTTATCGATCTCGTAGAACAGCGACAGATAGAGTCCGTTTGTCATCTGCCACTCTTTCACTATTGCAAAATCTCTTTTTATTGTGAACTCATAGTTGAATGAAGCGTATTTATTGATGTTGAATTCAAGTTTGATATGTCCTTCAAACTGGAAGATATCACCCCAGCTCATTCCGAGGTTTTCCCTTTCCTTGCTGTAAAAAGGCATGATCGCTTTCGCCATTATGTCGTAACCCACCTTTTTTTCCTGTGCAGTCCCTTTATAGGTAAACCCTGCCTCTCCGCCTGCTTCATAAATATCAGTCATTGAAGTGAGCTCTTTTTCAGGAGTCGCGGCATCATCATTTACAATAAGCGAATCACCGACAAAAACCTCTCTTGCCGCAAGACCGAGATTGAATTCCATCTTGCTTTCCTCTGTGTCTATCGGTCTATAAAAAAGACCGGTGCCCTGATACAGGAACAGCGGAAGACCTGAAGTTGTCAGTTCATATTTTTTGGCCCGTGCTTTTCTTTGACCGTTTACATTGTAATCAACAGCATCCGTACTGTAGTCGTATCCGGGGAAAAAGTGGGTCTCAAGTCCGGCTTTAAGATAATAACCGGACCACTTGTTGAAAAGAAGATTATAGCGCATTTCAAGCTTAGCCACATCCGCCGCGATCACAAAACCGTCAAAAAGGGGCGTGTAGCTTATTGCTTCCTTAATTCCGAGGTCAAGAAGAAATTCATGCATATCTTTTGCATACTTATAGTTCAAAACAACATCAAGGTCAGTCCTGAAATATATACCGTCGGTTTTGCCGGGAACATTTCTGTTATCAACGAAACTCACTGAAAGTTTCGGCTTGAAAAAGATAGAATGGTACTTAGGTGCTTCATTTTTCTCTTCCGCAGGTGCGGCATCAGTTGAAAAAACAGGCATCATAACAAAAACCGTCATGATAACTACCAGAAATCTTTTCATAATTCGCCTCCTAAAGCAAAAAGTTCGCAGTAATTATAGACACATTTAAAAAATAATGCAACCTTGCATATACGAATTAACTTTACTGATAAAACTGATTTGTTAATATCAGAAAGTATTGTTTTGATAAACTCGGGAGCAGAGGATTTGAAAAGGTTTTATCTTGGGTTCATAGGGTTTTCACAAAAACACACTTTTCTGATGCTTATATTTATGACCGGTCTTATTGCCTTTGAACTTATTTACTTAAAAAACAATCTTAAAATCGATACCGACCTGAAAGCACTTTTCAAAGGGAACAACCCTACAGTATTAGAGCTTCAGGACATGGAAGAAAGGGTCGGGACTTATTCTACGGTGCTTGTTGTTGCAAACTCTCCTGACAGGGAAAAGAATATTGAAGCGCTTCTGAGAATAAAGAATAAAATAATTGACGATCCAGCCGTAAGATTCATCGAATTTGACAGGGATATTGATTACATTGAAAAACATGCTCTCCTTTTTGCATCTGTTGAGGAACTTGAAAAAATAAGAAATGAAGTAAGAAACGCGATCGCAGACAAAGTTGCGGAATCGATGTCGCTTACAGACAATAACGATACCTCTGAAAAATCGGCTGGAACGCTCTCATTGGCAGAAAGACTTGATGAAATTGAGAAAAAAGGACGGATTTACAGAGATAAGTACAACATCAGCCATTTCTATGAAGCGGAAAACGGGACTTTTGTGGCAATGAAGGTTCGCCCCGGTGGCTCAGAAACAAATGTAAGCGACACAAAAACGATCGTCGATCTTCTCGACAGGGCAATACTGGAAACCAGACCTGAAGAACTTGGTGTAAAAGTCGAGGCGGGAGGACATTTCAGAAATAAGCTTAAGGAAATGAATTCGATATACAACGATATCTTCTCAACTTTGGCTATCTGCGTTTTTCTACTGTGCCTCACTATTATTTTCTATTTCAGATCATTGAGAGCGCTTCTGATCGTCTTTCTTCCTCTTTCAGCAGGGGTTCTTTCGGCAATAACAGCTATGCAGTTCTTTACAGGCGGATTTAACATCATTTCGGCTTTTTCATTCACGATCCTTTACGGGCTGGGAATTGATTTCAGCATACATCTTCTTAGCAGGTTAAGTGAAGAAATGGAAGGTGCCAAAGAATGCAGATCAGCACTTGAAAAATCCTCTGCCGGAATTCTCCCTGCTATATTTTCAGGAGCTTTAACTACTGTTGCCGCATTTTTTTCTTTAATACTCATTGATTTTAAAGGTTTTTCCGATTTCGGCCTTGCCGCCGCAATCGGCGTTACAACATCATTCATTTCGATAATTATATTCTTTCCGGCAGTAATTTTTGCGTTTGACAGGGTTAAGCCCCTGAAGATAAAGCCGTACAAAACTAAATTCCTGGCGACAGTATATTCGAAAATATCAAAAAGACCGGCTGCAGTAGCAACTATTATGGGAATAGTTACTATCTGCTCCATTTTCTCAATAAAATTCGGCGAGATGGAATACAATTTCGATAAGCTGACTTTCCCCGGCAAATATGACAGGTCATCAATAACTATGCAATATCTGGATGCTGTTAAGAAAAACAAAGCCGATGTTATCTCGACAGGACTTCCCTCGTTCATCCTCACTGATTCAGCAGAGGAAACCGAAGATGCGACACGAACTCTTTCAGAAATGATGCATTATCCTGACAAGCGGACGGTGGCTCTTAAAGATGTTCTGTCTGCATATACTTTTCTTCCTCCCGATCAGGAAAAAAAACTGGGACTAATTAAAAACATAAGACAGTTGATAGAAAGAAAGATAAATCTGTTTGATGAAAAAACTATTGAAAGATATAACTCTGATTTTAAATCCTACCTTGCGATAGAATCTCAAATGGACAAAGATCTTCTCCCCGAGTGGATAAAAGATAAAATGTCACTGAAAGACGGCTCGTTCGACAAATTCATTATCATTGCTCTGGGTGGTAACAAGTCAAATGTCGAAGATGTTTTAACCATCAGAAACGAATACGGGACCATACACGGAAAGGTCAAAGACTACAAAATACTCGGATCATATATGCTTTTAGGTGAAATTAAAACTGTAATAGACAGACATGTTCCTCTTGCCACACTTTTTGCGTTTATTTCAGTGTTTTTAGTACTCGTCTTTCTATACCGTTCATTCAGTAAAGCCTTCTTTGTTTTTCTGCCATTATCCGCAGGGATACTCTGGATGATATT
>JAGOEX010000145.1 GCA_017997475.1 bacterium | reverse complement strand
AGTATGAATGCAACATAATATCTGACATCAGATCTGCTGAAGTAGTCAAATTTTGCGATTATCGCCACAGATTTTCTATAAACGGGAAGCACGATCTTAGTGTCTATAAAATCATCTGAGTGTGAATGAAATCCGGTCTCAACAGGAAAAACCGAATCATGGTCCTGATATTTTTTGCGATAAACAAGCAGAGCTTTCGGTATTATATTGAGTTCGTCCGCATACGAAGAGGCGGTGTATTGCATTTTCGGTGTGAGAAGGTCATACCCGCATCCCCATGCCGCTGATCTTCTGCCGCCGTATTTCTTTTTCAGGATCCTTCTTAAAACAAAAAGAACAGCTACGCCTGCTGTCAAAGAAATGCAGACAAGGTTGATATACCCCCATTTTATTGAAAAAAGAGTTCCCTTCCCTGCCGGCAGAAAACCTTCTTCAAGAACACCGTTAATGATCCATAGAACCGGTTGAGGGTAAAAGCCGATGAAAATACAGAGGATCGCAAAAAAACCAAGAGAGATGTATTCAGCCATGGAAACTTTGAAGGAAACGATCTTTTTCCTTTCCGATCCCAGAAGCATTATGGAGTTTATTTTTGTAAAGCAGGCAACTGCCAGACCGCCTACCAGAGCAAGTCCTACAACGGACACTATCATCGCAAGAGAATAATCGTTCTTTAATTCGTTTGAGATCATGAAGAACCCGTTGAATATGATAAATTCCGAAATAAATCCGTTCAGTGGAGGGATTCCGCTTATTGCAACGCTTCCTATAATGAAAAGAAGAGTAAAAAATTTTGAGTGGTGAACTATTCCTCCCATTGATTCAATGTTTCTTGTCCCGAGATTCTGGTAAATTATGCCGCTTCCTGTGAAAAGAAGACTTTTAAATATTGCATGGTTCAATGTGTGGAGAAGCGCTCCGCCGAATCCCAGAACCTGTATTCCGATAGAACTATTTGCCGAACCGATAAGCCCGATCCCGATACCGAGACCTATTATCCCGATGTTTTCGATCGAATGGTATGCAAGAAGTTTTTTTAAGTCATGCTGGGCGAGGGCGTACCACACTCCGAATATTGCACTGACCATGCTTACTGCAAGAACAAACCAGCCCATCCACTCGGAAACTGACGGAAGGAAAAGGATTGTCCGCATAATGCCGTATATTCCGAGTTTTATAATAATTCCTGAAAGAAATGCACTTAGCGGTGTCGGTGCTACGGGGTGTGCTCTCGGAAGCCAGAAATGAAAAGGGATAAATCCTGCTTTTATCCCGAATGCAGTGAAGGACAGGAGAAATATTGCGGCAACGATCGAACTTTCTGAGCCAGACAGGTCAAAATCGGTAAAAAACCAGCTTCCCGATTCATGATGCAGAAGAAAAAATGCGATATACATAATAAATACAAGAACATGTGATGCAACAAAATAATAGAAACTCCCTTTTTGAACATCAGGTTTTTCTTTCTCAAAAAGCATGGCACCATAAGCTGATGTCCCCATTATTTCCCAGCTTATAAGAAACATGATGGCATGATTTGATATTACAATGAACTGACAGGCGACAACAAGAATGATAAAAAACACGATGGAGCTTGCCGCCGAATGTCCTTTTTTAATGTAATGATCAAAATATGAGAGATTATAGATGGATGTGGGGACGGCGATGATCTGTATCACAAAAAGAAAAAACTTTGTAAGACCGTCAAAACGGAACATTCCATTATATGATATGTTAATTCCGGCATGACCGGGAAGAAGTGAAATCAGAACAGGAAGAAAAGAGATGATAATTCCAATTATGAGAATTACCTGTGACAGTATCAGTGACTTTTTACGGTCTTTGATCAATATTGCGAATATAAGTGCGGTCATCTGAACCGCAAGTCCCGGGAAGAACAAACTTTCCATACCTGTAGCATCCTGCAGTAAAATGCTGACACAAACCGTTAAATCGACGGCATTATAGCACTTTGAAATCTATTTTCAAGGAAAAGGTTCAGCGGTTGAATTTCGCCATCAGATCTGCGTATGCTTCTTCAAGGTTCATCCCTTTTGATGAAGCTTCTGCAAGATATTTTTCGAGCGGTTCTCTCCAGTCCCTTGATGTGATCTCGTTATTTGAATCGTCAAGAATGAATTTGTAGTAATCTCCGCCGCTGTAGATATATTCATGGATGACCGCTGTATATTTCCGTTCTTTCTGAACCGGCTCACCCTTTATGAACCAGTCATTCCCTTTTTTGATAGCTCCGCAGTAGCTTTCCTGTGAAAGATTGAGATTGTATATCAGGTCTTCACCTTTCAATGTTGAAATTACTATCCGGTTCTGGAAGGGAAGCATTGAGATTATATCACTCTTCTTGACCGGGCCGCAATCAATGACATCCCTGAACGCTCCGGGGTTGCTCATTGCCGCATCATATTGAGGAAAAGAACAAAGAAGTGAGCATGCGTAAAGTTTCTGAAATGATTCAAATTCAAAATCCTTTTCAGAAGTTATAAGCCGCTGACCCGCCTTTTTATCGAGCTTTTCAAGATATGAATCGGTTATGTCTTTAATTTTCTTTGATGTATCAGATGAAAAATCCGCTTTTTTACGAAGAGGGATCACATCAACTTTTGTAACGGTGACAGATTTTCCCTTTTTCTGAACTTCGACCCGTGCATAACTTTTCAGATATCCTTCTGTCTGAACGAAAAGGACATCATTATAATTCTTAACTATCCGAACATGTTCGTGCGCACCGAAAACAATGAGCGGCTTTACAGGCAGATCTTTGACCCAGTCCTTTGCCGTTTCAGCGGATTCATGCACAATAACTACCTGAAAATCTGAAAGCGGTTCGTTCTTTTTCAATTCTCTGCCGACGGTTGACAGCGGTTTTACAACTCTCAAATTTTTCAGGTAGCTTGCAAAAGAGATCTGCTTGAGTTCTTCTGTAGTAGCACCGATAAAAGAGATCCTGCCGTCTTTAAATGGATAGATCATAGATGGCTCAAAAGCGTTTTTAAGGTCGGACGAAATAATGTTGGAAGAAAGGTATTCGATGCCTGAAATCTTCCTGTTATTCTCAAAAGGGAGTGTTCCGAAATCAAATTCATGGTTCCCCAGAGCACTTATTCTGTAACCTGTCAGCCCCATTATTTTGGCAACCGGCTCTCCGTTGAAAAAAGATGAAATCGCTGTTCCGGTGTAATTATCACCACCTGAAATTCTGAAGACATTACATCCCCTGCAGTTCTTTTCCTCTTCCTCCCACATTTCATACAGCACTGAACCTTTATACCAGCCGTCCTTTTCATAAATGTGACCGTGCTCATCGTTTGTATAAAGAAAAAGGAAAGTTGAAGTTTTCTCTTCTTCAAAAGGATTTTTTACTTCTTTGCAGGAAAAAGAAATTATCAGTAAAAGAAAAATTAAAAGAGTTTTTTTCATAATTATTTTCAAAAAAAATTAAAGTCCTACACCGAGATTGATTGAAAGGGTCGGGAAATAAAATCTTTTTGTTTCCCTTACGGTTTGTCCGTTGTTATAAGTTTCATTTTCGAGTTTCATTGAATGGAATGGGAATTTTGCATCAAACTGCACCATGAACCTTTTTGAAGAGTTTCTGAGCCATTCGTGTCCGATGCTGATGATCCCTGATCCGCTGAATTCTGTGGCTTCATCGTAATCATAGTCGTTATCCGAAAGAAAATAGAAGCCGGCCCTGATCCCTGCACCGATATACCAGCTTGACGGATCCTTTTCGCTGAAATAATAAGCCCCTTTAAAGCCGACAAGGTTGAATTCAAGATACTCCGGACCGTGTGCATCCCAGAGTCCGCAGCCGAATTCAAAATCAAGGAACATGTAGCGGAGATCATATCTTAATCCAAGTGTCCAGTTGATGCCGCCTCCGATGTCAGGTGTCGGCTGAATTCCGTAACCGAGCATCATCATGAAATTAAGTTCACTTCCTATTTTTCTTGGCGGTTCGGCTTGTGTGCCGATGACATTTTCAGTTGTGGTGTTTTTGTAACTTGCTGAAATTCCTTTTAAAAAATATCTTGCAAGCTGGTTGTAAGCTTTTGCGAGTTCATCTTTTCCTTCAATAACAACGCTCTGTCTGCTGCCCCCTTTTTCCATGACGACAATAATACTGCTGCCAAGAAGAAGATGGGTCAATGTATAAGTTTCAGTACATGTTCCGTCAACTACTGCGCCTTCGTTCTGAAACTCTTTTTCCGCCATGAATTTTGCGGCATTCTGCTCATTGGGCATCAGCGTGTCGTTCTCAGAATTGATCTGGATACATACGCCGGCTTCTGCAATGAAACTTGCAAAAAGGACGAAAATAAAAACCTTGAACTTCATGACATATCCTCCATTCCAAATATAAAACAAAACGATTCGGTCACAGCTTTAGTTTTAGTAAGGTTCAGATTTTATTATAAAACAGCTGAAACAAAAGCGATTATATTCACAACTTACTGTTTTGAAAGAAAAATTAAGGCATCTGCAAGTCCGGAATTCCTTGCGGCAGATCTTTTTACGGCAGTTGACAGGATCTCTTCTTTGCCGATGATAGTGAGATCTTTTCTTGAACGGGTGACAGCTGTATATATGAGCTCTTTTGTCAGCACCGCCATCTCTTTTTCAGGAAGTATGACCATTACGGAGTCATATTCACTCCCCTGAGATTTGTGAACGGTCATGGCATATACCGTTTCAACAGAAGGGAGCATTGAGACGGGGAAAGATCTCACGGTTCCGTCATTTGACTGGAAATAACCTCTTTTTTCATTGTCTTTTTCAAGGATTACGCCGCAATCTCCGTTAAAAAGTTCAAGAACATAATTGTTTTCCGTCACCATGACCGGTCTTCCGTGATACCACTGTTCACCATGAGATTTAATTGATCCGTTTTTGATCATGACGCTTTCGGCAAACCGGTTTATCTGTGCGACTCCGCCGTTTCCGACCTTTGAGCCACAGAGTATTCTGAATTTTTCAAGGGTGGCTATAATTTCCAAAGCGTTGGAATCTTTAAATAAAGATGAATAATTCCGGATAATTGCCTCTTCAACGACCTCCATGGAAGATGAAATTTTCGAGTCTATGAACTTTATGGAACCGTCATTACATTTATTGAAAATTTCTTTTAGAATTGAGGTGTCTGACCCGAGATTTACTTCTGAAGCGAGCTCTCCGATGAAAGCACTTTTTCCGAAACGGTAGCTTTTGGTAAGGACCGACACATTGCTATCTTTGAAACCACCTTTATTCGAGGCGGTGCATATATCTCCCAGAACATTTCCGGCTTCCACACTTGTAAGCTGATCTTTGTCTCCAAGAAGCAGTAACGATGTGCCGGAATGTATTGAATCGACAAGTTTTGACATAAGCGACAGATCGATCATGCTTGCTTCATCGATTATCACGATTCCGGCATCGATAGGATTTTCATTGTTATGGACAAATACTCCCGGAGTTCTTGTCCATCCAAGAAGTCTGTGGATGGAACACCCGTTAAGTCCTTGAATTTTCAGCTTTATTTCATCATCAGTTGAGTTTTTGGCAAATGACACTGCGTTTTTAAGTGCTTCGTTCATTCTTGATGCCGCTTTTCCTGTCGGAGCGGCAAGGACAACCGATTCATCAGGAAACAGTCTGAATATTGCGGCAAGTATTTTTGCGATGGCAGTTGTTTTTCCTGTTCCCGGCCCGCCTGTTATTACTGAAAAACGGTTTCTGACCGCTGAAAGTGCCGCGTCAAGTTGTCCGTTTGTCTTTCCCTCTTCACCGAAAAGCAAAGTGATAGTTTTTGCAAGCTCTTGATATTTTTCAATATATCTGCTCGGTTCCTTTGACATTTCAATGATCTTTTTTGCCAATCTGTTTTCATACTGCCAGTATCTGTAGAGATATAATCTTGCACCGTCAAAAACGACAGGGGTCAAAGTACTTCCATTTGAACAGCTTGAGCTTTTTGACATAACATTAATAATATCAGCCCATTGCGGAATTATTTCAATTCCGTTCTCAGTTTCATTTCTTAAATTTTCTACATCATTTTCAGAAAGACAGATGTGACCGCAGTTTATCTGGCGGCTTATCAGAGCTGCACTTACCGACAAGATCTCAAATTCGTCTGAAGAAAATCCTCTTTTTTCAATTCTGGCTGTAAATTGCGCAAACTGAAAGTCAAGGTCATCTATTAACCCAGTGCTAAGCAACTTCTTGATAATATTAGCCAATTTAACCTCGTTAATTAGCATTGACAGTGATGTCAAATCAGAGGGAGATTAACCTAAAAACAGATAATAATCAAGACGGCTTGAAAATATGAGCCAAAATATGAAATTCAACATTATTGCAAATCCTGCCAGTTCATGTATGATGTTAATGTTGTTGAATTTTTAAATTAATTTTATGAAAAGACTACTTCTTTTAGTTATTTTACTTAGCTTAATTAATGTAGGTTGCAAACTTGCAAAATTTGATAGAGAAATTTTTTCTGACGATCAAAGCAGTCAGGACATTGACAATGCAGTTGCTGACGGTGAAAGTGAAAATGAGACTGGAACTGAAACTGAAACCGAATTATATGATAAAGAGATATTTAACGATGATGTATCCAATATTGATTTTAATGAAATTGACACAGTTCCTGATGTTGAAGAAAGCGGGTTCTGCGGAGACTTGATAATTAACAACAATGAAGTCTGTGACGGCGGAACAAAAGAATGTGCTGAAATTGACAGCTTTGTTTTCTATTCCGGAAATGCTTCATGCAAAGATGACTGCAGCGGATGGGATGTTTC
>JAGOEX010000144.1 GCA_017997475.1 bacterium | reverse complement strand
ATGATAGAAGGGCTGGTTTATTTAAAGAATACCGTTTATCAGAAAAGGATCATGGACAAGTAGGAAGAGAAATGTATAAAAGCTTTAACAAAAAACTTCAGAAAGACATCATTGTGATCCAGCCGGGAGAATATTTTGTTGTGGACAGATCTTCTGACGGGATTGCCACTGTTCTTGGGTCGTGTGTCGCAGTATGTCTGATCGATGCTGAAAAATGTATCGGAGGAATGAATCACTTCATGCTTCCCGGAGATTTCAGAAACGACGAGGTTTTTGCTTCAAAAAGCAGCCGTTACGGTATGTTTGCAATGGAAAGTCTTATAAATGAAATGATGAAAAGAGGTGCCGGGAGGGAAAAACTTGTTGCAAAGATATTCGGAGGAGGTCATGTTCTGAACTTCAGAAAATCAGATGGTAATATTCCTCAGGCAAACATCAATTTTGTGAAAAGTTATCTTGAATTTGAAGAGATCCCCGTTGTTGCAAGCGATCTTGGAGGAGATGTCGGGAGAAAAGTGATATTTCTGCCGAGCGAGGGAGGACGCGTTCTGGTAAAAAAATTGATGAAAAGTCCTGAAAACGCTATCGATGTTGAAAATAAATATAAAGCAAAAGTGCTTAATAAAAAACAGGATGATGTCAGTGGTGGCGTGACAATATTTCTTAAAGATCACCAGGAAGAGATCAAATGACAGGAAAAAAACGGGTTCTTATAGTTGATGATTCAAGAACGGCAAGAGAAGTTCTTGCAGAGATCATTAGCGGTTTTGAAGATTTTGAAGTTGCAGGAAAGGCATCGGATCCTTTTGAGGCACACGATTTCATGAAAAAGGAGATGCCTGACATTGTTACTCTGGATATAGAAATGCCCAAAATGGACGGGCTCACTTTCCTCGATAAAATTATGAGAGGCGCTCCTCTTCCTGTAATAATGATAAGTTCGCTTACGACAGAAAATGCCGCTTTTACGCTGAAAGCCCTCGAACTTGGTGCCGTTGATTATGTTTTAAAGCCGGGCGGAGATGAATCTTTGAAAGATGTTGCCCAGATAATTCACGAAAAACTTGTTGCGGCATCAATGGTTCCCAAAAGCTGGCTTAATCTTCACAAATACAGAAAAAAAGACGAATCACTGAGTGCTTTTTCAAGAAGGACAATAAAGCTTGTTCCCATAGACGATTCTCCAAAGATGAATCCGGATGTCTCGCTGATAGTAATGGGCGCTTCTACAGGCGGGACAATGGTAATCGAGAAAGTGCTTTCAAAGCTTGACCACAGAAAAATGCCTCCCATAGCAGTGGTTCAGCATATTCCCCCGTTCTTTTCTAAATCTTTTGCAGACCGCTTGAATAAGCTTTTCCCTTTCAATGTCTATGAAGCTGAAAACGGAAAACTTATGCTTCCGGGTGATGTCATAATAGCTCAGGGCGGGAAACATCTTCTTGTGCAGAAGGCGCCGAATGGGTTTGCCGGTCTTGTGAAAGAAGGTCCGAAAGTGAACAGGCATCAGCCCTCAGTGGATGTTCTGTTCAAATCGGCGGCAATTGTTTACAGGTCGAATGTCATCGGTGTCCTTATGACAGGAATGGGATCAGACGGAGCCGCTGGAATGGTGGAGCTGAAAAAGAACGGAGCAGTAACGATTGCTCAGGACAGATATGAATGTGCTGTTGCAGGAATGCCGAGATCGGCAATAGATCTCGGTGTCGTGGACAAGGAACTCGATTCAGAAAGAATAGCGGATTACTTGAATTCAGTTTTTTAGGTTATTCACGGGGAAAAATGAAAGAACCGCAACCTGCATTGGAATTGAATTTTGAGATCAGGAGTGACCTTAACCTCATTCCCGGTGTCGTAAAAAAGATCATAGAATCCTCTTCGGGGATGTTTGATGATCTTTATATGCTTGAAGTTGCGATCTATGAAGCGGTATACAATGCCATAGAACACGGCAATCTTGAGATAACGAGAAGCCGGAAAGAAAAAATGATAGAAGAAGGCACTTATGATGATTTCTTAAAAGGAAGGGCCAGTAAAGAAAATTGTGTCAGCAAAAAAGTCGAAATAAAATTAATATGCTGCAAAGAAAATCTTAAGATCGAGATAAAAGACGAAGGAAAGGGATTTAACTGGAAAGAGGAAATGACGAACGCAAAAATATTTGACGGCAAGGACTTAAATCAGTTCAACGGTTACGGACTGAGGATCATCCTTTCTGTATTTGATGAAGTTTTTTATAATGAATCTGGAAACCACCTCACGATGATCAAGTTCAGAAAAAACATGGAGGAGAGAATTGAGAAAAATACTGATTGTTGATTCAGACGAACAGATCACCGCAGTTCTGGGTTTGAAACTCCGCAAAGAGAATTTTGAAGTGAAAACAATAGCTTCCGCTTTAAAAGCCGTTGATGTTGTGAAAGAGTTCAAGCCCGACCTGATTATTTCAGAAATGGTTCTGGCTGAAGTAAGCGGAGTCGATTTTCTCAAAAGGGTCAAAATGAACCCTGACACGATGAAAACACCGTTTATTTTTCTTTCAAACTCAAGAAATGTTGAAGACAAGATCCTTGCCCACGAAATGGGAGCGGAAGCTTTTTTCATGAAACCGATTTTCATTAAAGTTCTCATAAACAGAATAAAAGATTTTTTCGATGAAAAGAACTTCAAAGAGATGATTTCGTCAAAAGAGGCCAAAAGCTTCAGCGGTGAACTCACCAGCATTTCCATAATTGACATACTTAACATTATTTCAGAAAACATGTCCACAGGAGAGGTTCTGATCGCATCTTCAACTTCTGAAAAAGCCACCATATTTTTTGTCAATGGATCTGTTGTAAGAGTTGAAACAGGTGACGGCACCGGAAGGAACGGCGTTGATGAACTTTTCAAGATACTTTCGTGGCTGGACGGAACTTTCACCATTAATTACAAAGACATTATGGTCGTGAGAAACATTAATATTCCGCACGACCGGCTTGTAATGAGAGCTGTCAACTGGTTTGAAGACTATTCTGGGGAACTTAGTGAAATGCCTCCCACGGACTCTCTTGTTTTTGTGGATTTTGGAAAATTAATGAACAATATCAATAAGTTCCCTGACGGGATTGGCGAAATCCTTAAAAATATCGGGAGCGAAGGGAGCAAGATCAGTTCCATCATAGACAATACTCCTTTTGACAAAAGACAGACAGCTAAATATCTGAAGAAAATGATGGAGATAAATGTCCTCTCGCTTGAAAACAGAGATACAGAATTCAATGTACCGAAAGAACCGGTCTGGTTTACAGGCGGAAATGAAAAAAGAAATACCGCCCCGCAGAGTGAATATTTAAATGACACGAGCATTTCAACATTCAAAGATCTTGATATTGATGAAGTCATTGATGAAAAAGATCGTGCAGAAGAGGGGAAAACGCTGGTTCCGCCACCATCTTTTGCAAAAAAAGATACTCTCGATCCTGCTTTGGGAATAGACATCGACTTTAATGACAGCAGGGAAGGCGGCAATGAAAGGAAAGCGGACCATTCCATAAATATAAACATTGATATTCTTGAAGAAAGGCCGGCGGAGGATAAAACTGAAATAATCAGAACTGTTTCTGATGATGATGAAATAAAAGTTAAAAGCCGCAAAGAGACGGAAGAACTTCTTTCGATGCACAAAAACCCCGAAAAAAGACCAGCAGGAAGGAAAGCTCTTCTTTTTTTCATATTTCTGTTTCTGTCTGCCGGTGTAATATTTGCGGCTTATGTTCAATATCCTGAAAAATTCTCAAGTATTATCTCAATGTTCCCTGTTGAGGAAATTGAATCTGTTCCTGAGAATACCGTGGTAGAAACTGAGGTTGAAAATGAAGTTCCACAGCAGCAACCGGCTGAGATCGTTCTAACCGAAGAACAGAAAGAACTGGCACAGAAGTCAGTTGCAGAACTGATAAGCATGTCAACTGAGCGGTTTGATTTGGAAAAATATGGCGAGGCAATAGATTTAAACAGGGTCGCTCTTTACAAGTTCAAAGTTGAAAAAACTGAGAGCGGGGAAGAGTATGAAAAGGTTGTGACCAATATGGCAATATTTCTCTATACGGCTGAGAAATACGAAGAAGCTCTTGAATTTGCTGAAGAATCACTTCTCCTTAGAAATGATGAAAAATCGATTGAACTTAAGGCCGCGATACTTGAGGAACTTAAAAGACCGGCAGCAGCGGCATCACTTTTAAGAACCAAGTTAAACGATGAAAAATTCAGTCACAAAAAAGAAGAATGGATGATGGAAATTAACCGCCTGGAGAACATACAGAGATGAAAAAACTTATTTGCAGAAACACCATTCACAAAAGAGTTCAGGAACTTGGAACTGAAATAACTTCATTTTACAAAGAACGCCCTTTTACATGTCTTATAATTCTTAAAGGGAGCACAGTTTTTGCAGCTGATCTGATAAGGGCTATAACTTCTGAAAATATGGATATTGATTTTATCCGGCTTTCAAGCTATTGCGGTACTCATTCAACAGGCAAAGTCGAGATGCTGATGGGGGAGCTGGAGAAATTCAGAGGGAGGGAACTTCTTGTTGTTGAAGACATCGTTGATACAGGGACAACGCTTTCTTTCTTTCTTGAAAAACTTAACGAAATTAAGCCATTAACTGTTAAAATATGTTCACTTCTTGAAAAAAAGGAGATAAACAAAGGACGGGTAAAAGTTGATTTTCTCGGGTTTGACATCAAAAACGAATTTGTGATCGGTTATGGTCTGGATATGAACGAAAGGTTCAGAAATCTTCCGGACATAATGGTTTACGAGGGCTGATTTTCAATGATAACTCACAACATAGAGCTCCCATTAGAAGAAATTGCCTTTAAACCGCTTGATTTTGCTGAAGTTTTTCAAAACAGGAACAGGGTTGAGATTGAAATCGGTTTCTGCAGCGGATTTTTTCTTTCCGAATATGCAAACGATAACCCCGACACTGGACTTCTTGGCATAGAAATAAGCCGGAAATTTTTTGTAAGAGGAGAGCGGAACCTTAAAAGAGTTCTTAAACAGGACAATGTAAGGATAACCTGTTTTGATGCAGTTCCCGTGGTAAGAGAACTGATCCCTTTTAACTCAGTTGATGCAATACACATCTATTTTCCTGATCCATGGCCAAAGAAAAAACATCATAAATTCAGAATCTTACGCTTTGAAAATTTTTTGCTTTTCTATAACCGGCTTAAAGCCGGCGGTCACGTTTATATCGCGACCGATCACCCCGAATATGGAGAATTCATCAGAAAAGAAATTGCTGCCTCAAAAGAATTTTTCAAAGCCCTCCCTTACGGCATTGAAGACCGCAAAATCAAGACCAAATGGGAGAAAAAACAGATCGCTGACTGCTGGCCCATCAATTATTTTCTGCTGGAGAAAATATGAATAATTACATTGCCAAAATTATTGAAAAAGGTGAAGGGCGACGGGTAGAGTTTAAATCACAGCTACCTGAAGGAAATCAGATAGTTCAGACAGTAATTGCTTTTTCTAATAGTGCCGGTGGCGAAATTTTTATTGGAATTGATGATAAAACCAGAAAAGTTAGCGGTGTTTCTGATTCTGAAATTTTCAAATTGGAAGAAACGATTTCTAAAGTCATTTTTGACAACTGTTTGCCTTTAATAATTCCTGATATAACTGTTTATTCACATGAAAATAAAAATATTCTCTGCATAAAAGTTTATCCGAGTAAAAACGGTCCGTACTTTTTGAAAAGCAAAGGTAAAAACAAAGGTACATATATCAGAGTCGGATCAACAAACAGGATTGCAGATGAAGCAATTCTGGCAGAACTTGAAAGAAGACGGAGAAATGTTTCTTTTGATTCCATGCCTATTTATGATTTATCTTTAAAAGATTGTGATTTAGCACTATTTAAAAGATTCTATCATGAAAAGTCAGGGAAACAGGTTGGAGCAGAACAACTTCAAACACTTGAGCTTGTTAAATCTGAGAGGAATGAAGAATTTATAACAAACGCCACAGTGCTTCTCTCTTCAAATCAGGTTAAAAAATCGGTATTTCCTTATGCAAAAATAGAATGTGCAAGATTTAAAGGAAAAACGACAGAAGTAATGATAGATCAGCAGACAATTGACAGTCCGGTTTTTAATCAGCCGGAAGAAGCAATAAAATTTATTATGCGTAACATTTCCCAAAGCTCGACAATAGGTCTTGTTTATCGAAAAGACAGATGGGAATACCCTTGAAAGCTATTCGTGAAGCAATTGTAAATGCAATAATTCACAGAGATTATTCAATAATGGGAAGCGACATAAAAATAGCAATCTTTGATGATATGCTTGAAATCACAAGTCCGGGATCACTTATGCCATCTGTAGATCCTGAAATGCTGAAAAATACACCATCGGAAGTTAGAAACAGGGTAATTGCCCCCATATTTAAGGATTGCAAACTCATAGAACAGTGGGGTTCAGGATTTAACAAAATATACGACGATCTTGCAGAATATCCTGAAATTACTATGAAAATTAATGAGCCAGGCCTGTCATTTCAAATGCAGTTTATAAAAAATGATTATGTTGGAAATGAGGAGAGCACATTAAATGAGGGATTAAATGAGGGATTAAGTGGCGAGAAAGGTGGCGAGAAAAACAGAAAAGATGAGTCAGACATGGAATTTCAGTCTATTTTCGGTGAAAGTGCGGTCTATTTTCGGTCTATTTTCGGTGTAAATGTTTTCCGGGTGTTAATGATAATTACCAGAAATCCTGAAAAAACAGCACAGGATATAGCGGATGAACTGAGTTTGAGCAAAAGAACAGTTGAGAACTATTTTGCAAAATTAAAAGCTGCTAAATATATTGACAGGAAAGGTTCAGATAAAACAGGAT
>JAGOEX010000143.1 GCA_017997475.1 bacterium | reverse complement strand
ACCTAAATATGTTTCTTGGTACGCAAATACTGTAGGAGCAGACTTTTTCTTTCAATCAGGCAAGCAGACAACAGGTTTAGCTTCTATTAACAAAACAATGATTAGTAACTTATTGATTAATCTCCCTCCCATTGAAGAACAGCAAGAAATTGTCCGTCGTGTGGAGAAATTATTCGCTATAGCGAATTTAATCGAAGAAAAATATAAAACTGCAATTGCCAGAGTTGAAAAGATCGAGCAGTCAATCCTTGCAAAAGCATTCCGTGGAGAACTCGTCGAACCCGACCCAAGCGATGAACCAGCAGAAAATTTGCTAAAGCGAATTTTGGCTGTAAGGGCGAAAGATTTTTCGCCCCTACGGAAACCAAAACCAAAGAAAAGGGCGTCATACCAGTCTTCGTAAAACTTCGACGGTCAAGAAATCTCGCCCCTACAAATTTATTTAAATTTTAACCTTGACAGAAAACGCCGGCTACGCACTGAAGTTCGCCGGGACATGGGACTCCCTGACAACTGAACATGCAGAAAGAAAAGCTGCCGGCATTGGTGCATTGTGCCTGAAAGCCGGGTGCTTTGTTTGCACAGTCGTCTGCAACATTGGGGTCGCAGAGTGGATAACAGTATGCAATTCCTGATGAGCCCTCGATGCAGTCTGAGTCTCCTATGCATTCATCTTTTCCATTGCATTTTTCGCCGGGTCCTTTTGTCGGTGTAATGCCTGACGGCGGAAGACACATTTCCTGTCCGAAACATTCAAGCCACTCTGGACATTCGCCTTCGTAGCTTCCGCAGAGTATAAGACACACTTTTTCGGTGTTGTGGCACGCAACCTGCTGAGTCGTTTCCGGTGGAGGAGGGCAGTCTGTGTTTTCACTGCAGGGCTTTAGACACTGTCCGTATTTGGCGTTGTCATATCCTTTTACACAGTTCATCCCTTCCGGGCATGATCCGGCCATCGCAGGATCACATTGCCGGTATGCACCTTCTCCTGACGGAACGGTATCGTCAGGTGTTTCGTCAGGTGTTTCATCCGGTGTTTTATCGGGTTCAGGATCTTCCGACTCCGCGTCTTCCGACTCCGTGTCTTCCGACTCCGCCAAGGCTTCGTCGGACAGGTCGTCGGACAGGTCATTGTTGTTGTCAGTTTCCTGAGTTTTATCAGTAACTTCTTCAGAATCATCTTTTGCGGAGCAGGAATAGAAAACTGAAAGAAAAAGCACGGCACATACGAGGGAAAGGGTTCTTCTGATGGACATGATACACCTCCTTTGTTTATCCCCCGCTTGGATGAGAGCATATATTTTATGATTTTGCAGTCAACTTTTATTTTTCTTTTTATTCAGTATAATCCCTTGAGTTTATTTAGGGGTTTTGATGAAGAAGATCACTGATATCATAAAGAGATCACTGAAGAATGAGCCGACAAGAACGGTTTCTATCGATCCTGATTCCATTATTGCATCCCTTGCTGAATCAACGATACTGGCTGAAAAGAAAGATGACTGGAAATACAGGATCGAGGATGAGATAGGTCGCGGCGGCATAGGGCGTGTACTGATCGCTTTTGATGAAAAGGTGGGTCGTGAGATCGCTTTGAAGGAACTTATAAAGGAAGATAATCCGGGCAGTGTGACTGTCGCTCCGCTTGATAAGATGAAGGCGGATGAGATAAGGTTCCTCCGTGAAGCGAAGGTGACAGGTCAGCTTGAGCACCCCGGCATTGTTCCTGTCTATGAGATCGGCAGAAAACCGGACGGGAACCATTATTATACGATGCGTCTTGTGAGAGGCGTGACCCTTTCTCAGGCGATATATGATGCAGGAACTCTTCAGAAACGGCTCCGTCTTCTGCCCCATTTCCGTGACATCTGCAATGCCATCGCATATTCCCACAGCAGAGGTGTCATTCACCGCGATATAAAACCCGAGAACATCATGATAGGGGAATTCGGTGAAACTGTTGTCCTTGACTGGGGACTTGCAAAAGTAAAGGGTGAAGCGGATCAGGCGGAAGGGGAGTTGAGAGAAGAACTCAATCTTCTGAAAGTTGATAATATCGGAAAAACGCTGAAGGGAAAAGCGATAGGAACTCCTGCATATATGTCTCCTGAACAGGCAAATGGTGAGATTTCAGAAATTGACGAAAGAAGCGATATTTATTCACTTGGAGCTGTTCTTTATGAGATCCTGACAGGACATGCTCCTTTCAAGGGACGGGATGTGAAGGAAACGCTTGAAATGGTCAAGTTGAATACCCCGGTTGAAATAACTATATTTGAACCCGAAGCCCCGCCTGACCTCTGTGCTGTCGTTTCAAAGACACTTACAAGAGAAAAGGAGTCAAGATACCAGTCCGCGATGGATGTCGCAAGAGAGATCGAGAACTTCATGTCAGGCGGAAGGATAAAGGCATATGAATACAGTTCGTGGGAACTTTTCAAGAGATTTTCTGCAAAGAACAAACTGCTGACAGGGTTGCTGGCGACACTTGCTGTGGTAATGATCTTCGGTTCAGTCGTTATTTTCTATGCATACCGCGAATCTGTCGAAAATGAAAGGTCCGCGCATCTGAATCTTTCACTCGGATACCTCGAGTATGCAGAGCGACTTATCAAAGAGAAGCGATATCTCAATGCCAAGATATTTTCCGCAGCATCGCTTTATCACAACCCGTATAACCCGAAAAGTCCCTGGAGTTTTCCTGAGTTTTTCATGACAGAAAATGCTATCGAAAGTTCAAATCAGATGCTTTCCGTCCAATCTGTGCTTTATCTTTCCACCGTTCATCAGAATGACAGCTTCAAGGAAGATCTTGCTCAGATGGATTTCGATCCGAGGGTGCTTGTAATCTCACCTGACGGTTCTCTTGCCGCTGTTGCAGGCAAGACAAGAAGAATAATGGTCTATTCGGTCTCAACCGGCAAATTGAAATATACTCTGAACGGGCACAGTGATGAGATTGCCGCTTTGGAATTCTCTCCTGATGGAAAGTATATCGCTTCAGGAAGCTGGGACAGAAAGCTCAATATATGGGATGCAAGAGAGGGGATACTTATAAAAACTATTGAAAGCTCCACAGGTGAAATATATGCACTTTCTTTTTCAAATGATTCAAGGTTCATAGCTTTCGGAGGGACAGACAGGAATCTGTGGATCTCCGATATAAGCGATTTTCAGCTTAAGGCAAGAAAGATCATGGAACTTGAAAATACAGTCAGGGCCGTCAACTGGTCGCCAGATGGAAAAATACTCGCTTCAGACAGCTCGGGAAATATATACCTTATCGAAAACGGGAAACTCAAATCCGTTTTTAAGCGACACAGCGAACCCGTCATCTCTTTAAAGTTTCTCAAAGACAGCAATTATTTCATATCCACCGGATACGATAAACGGTTTTTAGTCTGGAATATCAATGCATCTGCTCCGTTATATATTTATGAACACTGGGACGCTTTTTTCGACCTTGACATTTCAAGTGACGGAACATTTGCCGCCGCGGCTTCAAGAGACGGCACTGTAAAGCTTATAGATCTCAGAAACAGGCAGATAGAGGATCTCAGAGGACATGAAGGAGCTGTTTATTCTGTTTCGTTCATGCCGGTAGGCAACGCGCTTATGTCGGTCGGTGAAGACCATCTCCTTAAAGTCTGGAAGACTGATGTTAAAAGACTTGTTCAGACATATAGAGGGCATGCAACATACATACCTTCGCTTAAATATTCGCCTGACGGCAGATTTCTCGCTTCATCAAGCTGGGATAACACGGTCAAACTGTGGGATGTTAACAGGGAGATGCTCATTTCGACTTTCGGAACACCCGGGCTTGTATCATACAGCATAGATTTTTCACCTGACGGACAGTTTGTCGTAACGGGTGATTCCGATGGTTTCATCAGGATGTGGAATCCGGTCAACGGAAAACTTCTTTCTGTCATGAAAGGACATTCAGACCAGATATCTTCCCTCGCTTTTTCAAGTGACGGACGGTACCTTGTTTCAGGAAGCAAGGACAGGACTGCAAATCTGTATGATATGTCTGCAAGAAAGATCGTTAAGATATTTAAACACATAAATCCGGTACACGCGGTGTCTTTTTCAGAAAAAGGGGATGTTATGGCTTCAGCGGGAAGGAACGGAGAGATCAATTTCTGGAGAATTCCTGAAGGTGATCTGATATTTTCTTCACAGCAGGGCAAGACCATACTTTCAGTTGCTTTCTCACCTGACGGTTCACAGGCCGTTTCAGCGGGAGAGGATGGAACTGCGATAAAATGGGATGTTGAAAATAAAAAGATGGATAAAACCATTTACGGACATACCGGAGCCATAAACGGAGTTGTGTTTTCAAATGACGGATCGCTCTTTGCAACAGTCGGAAGAGAAGTGATCATTCATAATGGAAAGACTTCTGAAAAACTTCTTGCCTTTGATCTTCAGTATAACGGCTACAGCATTGCGTTTGAAAAGGACGGCACACATTTTGCGGTCAGTGACGGTGCTTTGATCAAAAGATATCCGGTTATCCTTGAAATGTGGAAGGAAAATCCCGTCAAAATGCTTGAAGAAGCTGAGCACAAGGCAGGGAAAAAACTTGAAGGATTCAAACTTTCACCAATATCAGAAAAAATTGCTGTCACAGAAGAAACATCAGAATAACCTAAAACGAAAATCCGGCACTCAGCCCGTAAGTTCTTGAAACAGGATCGATAATCGGGGCGACGGAATCAAGGGTTAGAAGATAGTGCGTTTTTCCGGCCTTTTCATGCCTGGCGGCTTTGGCAAGAAGTATCGTTCCGCCGACAAAAGTGGCTATTCCTGGAGCCAGTGAAAATATCTGAAGAAAGTGAGCAAAAAAGGTGTCAAGACCTGTGGGGTCCCAGTTGCCATGATCTTTGTTTGATTCTTTTATGCGATTGTAGCTGTCAAAAAAACCGTAAACAGCAATTCCGATAAGAGGAATTGATATTCCCATCAGTGCAAGCCCGTGTTTTTGATAATTGTCAGCCGTAGCGATATTAAAATTTCTTTGATGTTTTGAATTTTCGAAATATTCTTCAGGAGTTGTTCCAGGATCACCGGAATATTCAAGAGATATCTTGCGGTAAACATAAGCCCTGTTGTACGCATTTACAGCACCGGAACTCATCAAAGTCCCTGCCGCAATGAACGAAAGACCTCCCAATGTGAGACCATACTGCAGCCCCATCGAATATTCCCTTTTTGAAAGACGGTCAACGACATAAAGACTGATGCCTGCCGCAGTTGCTATCGGTCCGAGCGAAAGGAAAACAATGGAGAATGCTTTAAATCCCTCATATCTTTTGCTGTATCTGGCAGAATCGGAAATGGCATACTGCTGAAAACCGTGATGTCTGGAATTCTGTGCCTTGAGAGTGACTTCATTGTATTTCTGAGTCATTCCCGCTTTTTTATAGGCAAGCCCGGCAAGATAGTATTTCTGTTCATATTCATAAATTTCTGCAAGTTTCACATATACATTTTTGTCATTATTCCAGCATTCAAGATGTTCCTTGAGAAGTCTTGCCGCCTGTTTTGTTTTCCCCTTTTTTATATAACCGTCAGCTCTGAAAACCAATTTGCTGTAAGATTCACCGTATTCATAGCAGTCTTCTGCATACACCTGATGGGTGAAAATAATGATCAGCAGAAAAAGAACAGAAAGTTTAAAGTTCTTCAAAATCTTACCTCAGCTCTCGTTTCATAAAATCACTGTTTTGTGACAGAAAAACAACTTTTTTATTATAATTATTTAAGGAATAAGTTCAATTAATGTTATTTCGGGCATTGAACCGAATCTGACAGGAGGTCCCCATGTCCCTGTTCCCCTGCTGACATGAAGGATCGACCCGCTGTTAAATTTGTAGTTCCCGCTACAGTATTTGAAAGCCATCCGCACAAAAATACCGAAAGGGAATATCTGTCCGGCATGGGTATGTCCTGAAAGCATAAGATCAAAGCGATCAGTTGCCCCTTTTTCAATTTTCGGCTGATGTTTTAAAAAGATGTTGAACCTCGAATGATGGGCTTTTTTCAGAATATCAAGATCATTGGGAGCGGACATTCCGAATCTTTTCCCTGTCTTATCTGCAACTGCTGAAATCGTTATGTTTCTCCACACATCAATGATCTGATTGTCAATAAGCTTAAATCCGTTTTTTTCTAAGAAATTCTTTGAATTATTGAAATCATTGATGAATTCGTGGTTTCCGGTTATTGCGAATTTCCCGAGTGGGGCGGGTATCGAGTTCATTGCCTCTGCAATTCTTTCCGGCTCCATCATTCCGTGATCGAGGTAATCACCGGTGCTTATGAGAATATCCGGGTTCAGTTCCGTTATAATTGAAGCGATCTTTTGAGCAAAGGGGAGTCCGGTCGTCGCTGAAAAATGGATGTCCGTAACCTGAACGATCCTTGTATATTTTTCAATTTTCGGATTTTTTATTTTCAGAGTCACCACCTGGATATCTTCGGCAAGAAAGAAGCCGGTTGCGACAGTATGGAACGAGATTAGGAAAAGGACAATGAAAACAAGCCGTTTCTTGTGTAACGGAAGCTTTTTAGAGTAGATGTTCTTAAACAGTTTTCTTATCAGGATCAAAAGTTCGACAAAAAGTCCGTAAAGGAAAAAAACGAACATGAAAGTAAAAAATGCATAAAGAACGCAACTGAATATGGAAAGAGAAAGAGAGCCCTGTAAAGAACGGTTGGAAAAAAGAAAAAATGAAAGAAAAATAGGGATATAGAGCAGCATGAGTTCCCGCCTGTATTTGATCATTCTGCGGGAGCCGCCCATCATGGAATGGATGAAATAACGGATCATCAGTATGGAAATTGAAATTACAACCGTTAAGAAAGTTAAAAATGAAAGGATGTTTGTCACTCGCACCTCCTGAAATGCGGTAAATGATACTTTAAAAAGATAT
>JAGOEX010000142.1 GCA_017997475.1 bacterium | reverse complement strand
CTGGATTACACTCACAAAGGTCTAGGTGATCTTTCTATCGGTCTTCAATGGGCTCCGTTCAGTGAAGAAAGAAAGAACAGGTTCATGAGCTGGCTTCTCGGGATGAATGTCACTTTCCCGACAGCTCCTGTCAAAACTCCTGAAGGGATGAATAAGCTCACCAGAAGTTCCGGTACTAACTACATTGTCCCATCAGGAAATGCAGGAAAGGCGGGTGACGGTCTTTTCAGGTTTGATTTCAGGACAGCAGTTTCCAAGAAATATTCAATAACGGAGCCGTATTTCCAGTTCATGTTCTCTCTGCCGGTAAATTCATCAAAGTCGATATATAACGATCCTAAAGAGGCGGTTGTTTTTAATATCGGTTCCGATTTCAATTTCTGGGAGAACAAAAAACACGGTCAGCGTGTAAAACTGAGAACAGACATTGAAGTTGCATATACCAACAAAGGTAATGCCTATAATGCCATCGCCGATGCAAGAGCAGTGAGTGATGAAAGATGGGTGGCAGATCCTGACAACCTGTCAAATAGTTATAACTGGCCTTATGTGGCAACTGACAGCAAGAACCGTAACATTCTTCCTGTTGAAGATTCGTGGGTCCAGATCTCAGGAATGTTAAAACTTTCTGTGAGAGTTTATAAGTATGTTGAACTCGGCGGTTTTGCGAAGTTCGGTTACAGGCACAAACATTATCTTACCAATGCAAACCCTGGTACAGCCGGCTATATCGAAGGTCTTGACAGTGAGAACACTCCATGGGTTGGCACAGGCGTACAAAGTAAGTTCGGCGGACGGCTTCTCGCTGAAGAATATTTCATCCTTGACTGGGGTGTTAACCTCAAGCTGCTTTTCTGATAAGTCATGATTTTAAAAGATAAAAAAATACTTTTTGCAAGAATTTGCGGTACTGGTGTAAGTTCTCTTGCCCTGATCTGTAAAAACGCGGGAGCAATCGTTACCGGTGTTGATCTTGATTACTATCCTCCAGTCAGTACCAAGCTTGCAGAAGAGAACATTCCGTGCTTTGCCATGGACAAGTTCTTTGAATTGATTGAAAATGACAGACCTGACATAATTGTTGTCGGAAACGCACTTAACGGAAAATCAGCTGAGGCGAAGTTTATTCTTGAAGGTGACATTCCTTATTATTCAATGCCTTCTTTCATGGAGGAGTTCCTTCTTGACAGTAAAAAACCTGTCGTTATTTCAGGAACTCACGGCAAAACGACGACCACGACGATCTTCAGTGAACTTTTAACCGGTATTGGAGCCGATCCTTCTTACATGATCGGCGGTATTCCCGAGTTTTCCGGCACGAATTCCGCTTTTTCTGAAGGTGAAAAATATTTTGTTATAGAAGGTGATGAATACGACACAGCTTTTTTTGATAAAGGGCCGAAATTCCTTCATTACAAGCCGGAAACAACAATTATAACATCGATAGAGTTCGATCATGCCGATATTTATGATTCGGTTGACGCTATTTTCAACAACTTCGTAAAGCTTGTCGGAATTACAAAGAAAAAAGTCATTCTCTGTCTCGATTTTGAACACAACAGGAACCTTACATGCCACATACCTTCTGAAAAGCTTTTCACATATTCCATTGAAGATAAAAGGGCTGATGCGTTCATTCAGTTTGAGGAAAGAGAAGGATCTTTAATGGTGTTCTCGGTTAATTTCAAGAACGGAAAAAGATACTCGTTCAAATCTCCTATGTTCGGGATGCAGAATCTCATGAATCTCGGCTCGCTCATTGCTTTTCTTAAATGTGAAGGGTTTGACCTTAAAGATAAAAAACTACATGAAGTGATCGGGAACATGAAAGGGATAAAAAGAAGGCAGGAGCTTATCGGTTCAATAAACGGCGGTCTTGTTTACAGCGATTTTGCACACCATCCGACTGCTGCAAAACTTACGCTTGAATCATTTCTTCAGTTCTTCCCTGAAAAAAAAGTGTCTGTAATTTTTGATCCTGCGACAAACTCAAATAACCAGAATGTTTTTGAAGGTGAGTACACTGAAATTTTTAAAGCGGCTCACAAATTCGTTCTTGGACATCCGCCGAAACTTGAAAAATTTCCACCGGAACTCCGGTTTTCCCCGGAAAGAGTTGTCTTGGGAGTAAATTCCGAAGGGGTAGAAAAAGCAAAATATATTAAAGAAGTTGATGATGTTATAAACTGGCTTAGAGAAAACAGCACTCCTGAAACTGTCACAGTTGTCATGTCAAATTCAGGGTTTTACGGTTTTTTTACAAAAATAATTCCATATTTAGACAAAGAATCTAAATAATTCAGAAAGAGGGGACAACTATGGATAACAATGATATCTTGAAAAAAGTGCGGTATGCACTTGACCTGAAAGATTCAGCAATGGTCAAGATGTTCAAGAGCGGGGGCGTTGAAATGTCCCGTCTCGAACTTGCCGCGGCATTCGGCGATGAGGAAGATCCGGGATATAGAAAACTGTCAAATGAAGAACTTCTGAGTTTTCTTGACGGACTCATCCTTGACAGAAGAGGTGATAAAAATGGCAAGTAACAACGATGTGTTGAAAAAACTGAGAATTGCTCTCCAGCTTGAAGAGGACGATCTTCTTGAAATATTCGCTCTGGCTGAATTTCCTGTGACAAAACCGCAGTTGTCAGCAATGTTTAGGAAAAAAGGACACAAGCACTATAAAGAGTGCCAGGATCAGATGATGAAAAAATTTCTTACCGGACTTGCATTAAAATTCAGATCGGGGAAGTAACATTTCCTTTCATTGCTTTCCCTCCCCGCCTTCAACAGTTTTGGTTTCCAAATGTTTTTAATAGAATCATTTTGATCCACAACATTTTTTATACTTTTTTCCACTTCCGCAGGGACAAGAATCATTTCTTCCTACTTTTTCAGTTCTGACAGGAGCCGCATTTTTTTTCTCTTCAAATTCTTCCATAAACTCTTCTGCTATGTCTGCAAACAACAATGGAATGTCGGGAAGATGTCTGAACATCCTTTCCTGAAAAGGTTCCCACGCCCCTTCTTTCTCAATGATCTTGTTTTTTACCATTAAAAAATCAGGGTTATTTTGATCAAAGCTCAGCAGCATCAGCGGAGAAAGTCCATCCTGAAAAATCTCAAGATAATCACGGTCTGAAATCCTCACTAAATCCTTGAAAAGTGAAAATGCCGCCATAAACCCGATGCACCAATCTTTCGGGTCATTCGTTTTAATGTCTTTAAACTCCCATGATCCGCAATAAGGGACAAAATCTCCAGCAAATATAATGTCTTCCGTGCGATCATAAAAAGTCATAAGAGCTTCTTCAAATCTCTTTTTCTCTTCAAGTGAACATAAAACATTCTGCATCATGTTTCCGATAAAAAGTTCTCTGTTAGAATCGTAATCCGAAGAAAGGGGAAGTGCTGCAAACCCGCATGCTGTACCGTGAAAAGCATCAAAGGATTTAAAATGTTTATGCCGCTTTACAAACTCCATGAGAGTGCCCATATCAATATCATCAAGATATTCTTCAAGGGAGTATTCCATTGCACTTAAATAATCATCGACGATTTCACGATTCATATCATCATAATGTGTTTCAACACCGTCAACCCAGTCATCCATCTGATCTTTTATAATATGTTTAATCGTATCAAGATCGCTTTTGCCCACATAGCCTATTTCACACATAAATGTATAAAATTTCTTTAATCCGACACAATATTCCTTTATAGCTGTTTTGCTTACCCACAGTGCATTTTCAGGTAACCAGTCTTTCATGAATTCATCGATCCGGTCAACACCTTCTTCAGGTGGCAACGCACAGTAAAAAAGCAGATAGTCATTGATATAAAACCGCATGTTGTCCTCATGCTTCTTCATCGTTTTTACAGAAAGCCCTTTTAATAAAAGCCACCCGAAAAACTCAGAAAGAATTAACTCATTACGCTTTTGTGCTTTATTTTTGTCTTGTTTGTATGTGTCCCTATTCATTGCCCCTCCTTTTTGCTGATTAAACTGGCAAGTATTTCTTTCAGTATCATGGTTCATTACAGTTTCCTTTAATATTCATCTCTCTCATCCCAATCAGCTCCTTTTTGCCACTGGAAGAACTCGAAGATTTTCTTTCTTAGAATGTATGATGGTTTTTCTGGATCTTTCAACTCTTCGAATTTATTAATATTTTTCACTTCGATGTCTTCAATCTTACAAACAGCATCAGCAGAAAAACCATTTTCACCATATCGTGTGATTGCTCTATCAAGAGTGTCACTCATTTCAACTTTTATATTAACAAATTCATCATCCTTTAATTTGCCTTCATAAAGCTGCTCAACAAACTGAACAAAATATTTGCACCATCTTCTTATCTGGCGGTCATACATCCATTTTCCATCTCTTTCTTTCTTAATATCATCCCAGTAAGTGTGTTTCAACAAAACCACGCCATTTTCAAACACTTCGATTATATCCGCACCTTGTTCATAGTAATAAAATGATTTCCAGCTTTTAATCGTTCCCTGCCAAATCTTTTCAACTTTTTGTCCATTCGTTGGATACATGCTTCCTAAAAAGGGAAAAATCGGAATACCACGAACTTCGACAGGTCTCATCAAATCTCTAATTTCATAACTACTTGAATATATTTTGCTTAACTTGTCGGGGAATGCTGTGAAAGTGAAGAATCCGCCTTTGTATTCCGGCATCTTTTCTTTAATTACTGATTCGCTGAAAAGTTTAAAACTTTCCAATTCATTTTTTATTCTTTCATCTGAAAAATCAGGCCATTGGTAGAAATTTTCATTTCCTTTATATGATCCTTTTATCATTAAAGAAAGCATTTCCATGTCACTCATAGCAGAAAGCAGTTCTCCGCTGTAAATATTTTTCAGATCTGAATGTGACAGTGGATTTAATAAGTGTTTTCTATCAATATGAAGCTTCTCAAGGATTGTTTTTGCATCGCCTTCTGCTTTCTGAATTGCCTTTTCGATCATTTTTGAAAGATCAAGCTCTTTGCAGTTTTTATCGCGCTGTTCTTCCGGCGGAATAAAACTTTTAAGTGTTTTTTCAAACTCTTTTCTCAAGAATAAACCGCAACATTCATAGTTTTTATCTGCATAAAATTCCTTCGCTTTTTCAATATTGGAACCACCTTTTTTAACGATTACAGATGGAAAGTCTCCTGAATCATCAAGATAAAGTTCAAACTTTTCCCAATCCATTTTTCCTTTATAAATTTCAAAAAGCTCCTTGTCATGCGTAAAAAAGAAAATCTGAAACTCTTCGAAGTGATTTTTTAAAAGATCAAGCAGTTTCAGCCTGTTATCCATATCAAGCCCGATAAGCAGATCATCCAGAACAAGTATTTTAAGAGCATTATCATCAACAAGAGCAGACATCTTCTTTATAACTGCGAAATATACTGAAATTGCAAGAGCAGTAAGTTTTGATTCGTTCAGAAAGAGGTGATAATTTTCAATGATGGGATAATCAGTTCTGAAAAAAAGATCCATATTTATCAAAGTTTCTATACTGCTTTTATCTTCAGTCATTTTTTTGCTGAACTTAAATTCTTTGAGCTCCAGTTCTTTGGTGAAAATTCCGAGGAAAACTCGAACATCATCAATAATATGATTGTTAAGAATATCTTTCAAGGTGTTGAAATACAAATCTGGATCGCTTAAATCGCTCAAAGTTCCCTTTTCAACAGGATAGTCTGCAAGAAGATATTTTATCAATCCGAAAACATTAATTGATTCAGCCGGATCTTTTTCAGAATAATGAATTTTGAGCAGTTTTTTGTAATCAAGAAGAGGTTTGTAAATAGAAATTTTTGAAGCGAATGACATTTCATCAAGAATCTCAAAATTATCAACGCTTAGAGGAAAGCTTTTGTTATTATTAAAGAAATATTCAACTTCAACTTCTTCATCACCGCAGAAAACACATTTGTTTTCACTCAATTCTTTTTTAATGTCCGATTTTGTTAAAAGTTCAAGAGCTTTATAAATTGTGCTTTTTCCGCTTCCGTTTTCGCCATACATTAGCACATTTTTAGAGTTGAATTCAAATTCATGAGTTCCGTGAAAAAACCGGTAGTTTGAAATTTTAATTTTTTCAAGCTTCACAGCCGGAACATTTTCTTCAGCAACTGGCTTAAGTTTGCTTAATTTGTCACTCATCTTTATTCCCTCCGGTTATCGTTTTCACTTCTTTTACAATTCTGCTGTAAATGATGCACCGCTGAACAGTTTTATCTTTTTTGAAAGCTTGTGCAAGTAATTTTATATATTCTGTTTTTGAATCATCTGACTCATTTTCGTCAAATGGTTCTATCATTTCAATGATTCTGTCTGTGATGTAACAGTCTGCGTTTTTCATTGAGTCAGCAAAATAGAGATCATAAACCATGTTGTCAACAACCTGCTCAAATATATCCGCTTCAGCATCAAAGCCCCTCTCTTTTGCAAAAAGTATAAAATCCACCATTGTTTCAAACGGTTTCTGCTGTTCTTTTGATATTTGAGGAACTGGAAAATTTTCAAAAAAAGTGTGCTTCATTCTAACGCCCTTATCCCCTAAAGATCCTCCGCCATAAAATGATTTGATAGAGTAAAAGAATAGAGATGAATTCATCAAAGCAACAAGGTATTTTAAAGAAGAACCTGTTATTATTCTACCAGTATCTAAACAGAAATTATTTTTATCATCATAAACAAAAGATGATTCCTGAACCATTTCTTGAAAAACAATCTTCTCTTTCTCAAATTCGGCATAATAAGCAATTGAATCTTGAACTTCGAACCAGTTGTTACAAGTTTTTTTTCTGCAACCTGATTCTCCGCTTTGCTCCAATCTTTTTCCAAATGTTTTTAAATAATCACGCACAGCAGGATAATTATCAATATTCAGATGTAATGCCGGAAATGTTGCAATCAACCACTGATCTGCAAATTCAGCTTTATATTTTTTGATGTCTCTACCCCGGAGGATCGGTTTGATTATTTCTGCTGATTTAGGATCTTCTTTTATAAGTTTATCTTTTGTCGCTCCATCAATAATGAATGCTTCGTTAAAGCCGGTCAATAC
>JAGOEX010000141.1 GCA_017997475.1 bacterium | reverse complement strand
TTTCTCTCTTGTCGGAGATTTCAGGAAAGTAATCACACAGTTTGTTGACGGCAAACTTGTAATGGCCAATCCTGTTATGACAGGCAATCTCACTCATCCTGCTTTTGAAATTGATCCGGATATTGCAGACATAAATGATCTTGTTGAAAGCATTGACTATGTTGAAATACCTGTGACAGAAGCTGTTTATGAATCTATGGATACCTACTGCCTCAACGAAACAGACAACATAGTAAAAGGCGGACTTGAAATGTCTGGTGAATGTGTTCCCTTTACACATCCGTGGTACAGATCATTTGCAACTGGCTCAACGATCTACAGCGTTGCAGGAAAAGGTGACCGTCTCTATGTGGGAACAAATAATTCAATCAAGGTTTATGACATATCAGATCCCGAAGCATTTGTTCTTAAATCGACATTCTCCACAAATAAGAGAGTTTATGACCTTGAAGTGGCTGATGATGATGTAATGTATGCCGCAACAAGCGGAGGAATTTACAAACTTGATACTGCAAATCCCGATGCACTTACTTCATTATCTTTCTTTGCCACAAGCTATAACTACCAGTACAGAATACAGCTTTATAACGATAAGCTCTATGTCGGTGATGATAACGGAATAAACATCCGGGACAAGGAGACATTCACCCGTCTTGCTTATGTCAATATTGATTCAGTTCTTGATTTCGCTATAGCGAACGGGGAGATAGCACTTTACAGATCATCGTTTTGGAGTGCGGGACTCCATATCAGGGATGTTGAGACACTTAATCTCAAAGCTTATGAATACGCGGAATGCTACACAGGCGAACTTACCACAGATCACGGTGGCTTTTATCTCTCCTGTGACGGATATGAGTACCGTTTTGAGGGAAGACCGGATACATATTTTAATTTCTATCCTCTTGACGGAGACATGAGAGAAATGCAGGAGAACCATGTCTATAACGGCTGGACATACATCCCTGATGGAAGCAGCGTGAAACTCTCAACCCTCAACGATGTCCCGAGCTATTGCGGAAACGGAGTAATAGAGGAAGGAGAACTCTGTGACGGAAATTCAGTTGAATGTACGACACTTGATTCTGATTACACAGGCGGCTCAGCCGCTTGCAATTCGACCTGTAACGGCTATAATGAAAGCAACTGTTCAACGGATGGATGGTAAACATGCGTAATACACTAATTATATTGATTTTAATGGCACTTTCGGCCTGCAACTCAGATAAGCCGAAAAATGATGTTGATATTAATGATAAGGATTCGGGACTTACAGATATTGACACCCCTGTTCCTGATCCCGACATTTCTGATAACTTGTCCGACGAAGTTTCAACGGAGTCGGATGAACAGCCCGACTCTGATACAGACACGAATTCAGTCGAATGTCTTGATCTCAGGTATAACGAAAACACGATCAAAACAAATTTCCCGCTCAAAGACAAGGACGGAAAGCCGACATTCTGCCGTCCCGGATGCGATACACCTACTGAAACAGACCCTCAATGTGTGAGAAACATCTGGGAATGGGACAACTGGGAAGAATATCAGGTTTACCTTGAAGCGGAAAAAAAAGATCCAAATCAATACGAAGAAAGAGAGTGTTATCCTTGGCCGTGCAAACTGCCTGATATGAAGGCATCGGTAAATCCTCAAAGTTTTAACAGTAAATGTGATAGAAAATTGACTGTTAATGGTTTTAAAGCAAATATAGGTACGGTGTGGACACACGGAATGAGTGATAGCGTTGCCGGAATGGATTTTACACATACGGGCAGAGTCACTGAGTATGATCCTGAAAAAGATGAATATTTCAATCTCGGACATGTAAAAGGACATCTCAACTACAATGAAGGAAGATATGTTGTTCTTGTGTCAGATTCCATTCCGGATAAAAATTCTGATTATAAAGCTTTCGTCATTTCAATTTTAAGAAAAGATGAAAAATATTATTATGAATTAATTTACGATAACGATAATCACAATGTTTTTATGCAGCGACCTCCTTTTTCGGGAAAGAACTGGGTTCTTATTCAAGTAAAATCGGGTATTAACGGTTCTAAAATAGAAGTGAAATATGCCAGGGCGGGAATTTGGGAATGGCAGAGTATTGGAGAGATTGGTGACCCACTTGCTCAGGAAGGAAACATAGTCGGAGATCACCTGACATTTATTACAAACAACCGTGAAATATATTACTGTGACCTGAGAAAGAATCCAAAACACATTAACGATTGCTTAAAGATAAACCGTCTAAACAATGACGGGATAACTTATGAACAAGGAAATTCTCCTAAAATTGATACGGAAAATGAATATAGATTGGTTTACAATGTTGATTCAACTCAGATATTCGTGGAGGTGGATCTCGCCGATATAAATAATCCTGAATACACCGAACATGAAATTCCTAAAAAGAAAGAGCTGTTTGCCGGATTTAGTGTGGATACTGTGAGAGGAAACAAGGTAGTGTACGGAGAAATGTTCGATATGGGATCGGGAACGCCTGATTTTTTAGGATGTTTCTACAGATTTGACAAGAAGAAGTCATACTGCCCACAGGAAAATATTCACCCATGGACAGCCGAGAATCTTATGGGGTATAACACCTTCTGGGGCAAATGGCATTTATGGAAAAATCCGGCATCAGTTGGTGCATATATGCGGGACTGGGAATGTTACTGTAAGGAATCCGGGGTCTGTCCGTTTGAGGAGTAAATGCGTAAAATTTGGTTCAGAAAGATTTAATTTTATAAATAGAAAATCCTTGATATAATAAAAACCGGTCTTATAAAATAGTTTCGTGCGATGATCTTTTATAAAAGATTTAGCAGGTTTTTAATTCGGACAGTGTTGACTTTAATAGGGAGATGTGATAAAAACTCGTGATGATTGAATTTAGGATGTTTAACATATCAGATTTTTTTACTAATCAATGAAAATCGGAGGAAATGATGACAATTAAAGGAACCAGAACTGAGCAGAACCTTCTTAAATCTTTTGCCGGTGAATCTCAGGCAAGAATGCGTTACACCTACTGGGCAAAGCAGGCAAAAAAGGACGGTTATGAAAAGGTTGCCGCAATTTTTGAAGAGACGGCAAATCAGGAAAAGGAACATGCAAAAAGAATGTTCAAATTCCTTGAAGGGGGAATGGTTGAGATCACTGCAATGTATCCGGCAGGAAAAATTGGAACAACACTTGAAAACTTAAGAGATGCTGCCGGTGGTGAACACGAAGAGTGGACTGAACTTTATCCGGAATTTGCAAGAATTGCCGATGAAGAGGGTTTCAAGGATGTTGCCGTTATGTACAGAATGATCTCAAATGCTGAAAAGCATCACGAAGCAAGATACAGGCAACTTCTTGAAAAAATTGAGAAAAATGAAGCATTTAAAAGTGAGGAGAATGTTGAGTGGCGCTGCCTGAACTGCGGTTACATTCATAATGGTAAAAATGCTCCGGAAAAATGTCCGGCATGTGAACATCCTCAGGCGTATTTTGAAATAAACAACACAAACTGGTAGGAGAAAAATCATGAAAAGAAGAGATATTTTTAAGTGTGAGATCTGCGGAAACATAGTAGGCGTTGCACATGTCGGCGGCGGAGAACTGGTATGCTGCGGTCAGCCGATGAAACTGATGGAAGAGAAGAATGCTGACAGTTCAACAGAAAAACATGTTCCTATAATTGAAAAGACTGAATATGGCGTAAAAGTGACAGTCGGATCAACACTTCATCCGATGACCGATGCTCATTACATTGAGTGGATAGAGGTTATAAACGGTGAATACAACCAGAGAAAGTATCTTAAACCGGGAGAGCCGCCTGTTGCTGAATTCTATGTTCCTTACAGCGACAAACTTGTTGCAAGGGAATATTGCAACATTCATGGTAACTGGACAACAAAAAAATAAAGGAGATCAACATGTTAAACAAGAAAATAGAAAAAATGATCAATGAGCAGATGAGTTTTGAAATTTATTCCGGCTATATCTATCTTGCAATGGGAGCTTATATGGATTCGCTGGATCTGCCCGGATTTGCAAACTGGATGAAAGTTCAGTGGCAGGAAGAGTTCTTTCATGCGCAGAAAATGTACAACTATCTTGTTGAAAGAGGCGGAAAACCGTCATTCGGTGCCATTCCTGAACCTCCGAAAACATGGAAAAGCATAAAAGCGGCTTTCGAACATGCTCTTGAACATGAGCAGATAGTAACAGGAAGGATAAATGATATAATGACCGCCGCTATCAAGGAAAATGACTATGCAACCCGTTCATTCATTAACTGGTATGTTGATGAGCAGGTTGAAGAAGAGGCAAGTGTTGAAGCTGTAATTAAAAAGCTTGCCCTTATGAAAGAAGCTCCTCACGGTATTTATATGCTCGACAAAGAACTTGCAGCGAGAGTATTTACTCCTCCTGCGGCAGAGTAACGGAGCGGTCAATGTCTGAAAACTTCAAGGCTGTTAAAATAACTGACACTGTTTACTGGGTTGGTGCTGTTGACTGGGGTGTGAGATACTTTCACGGCTATTCGACAAAAAGCGGCACGACCTACAATGCCTTTCTGATAATGGCAGATAAGATCACGCTTATTGACGGGGTAAAGCACGGTTTTGAAAAAGAACTGCTCGAAAGGGTTGCATCTGTTGTAGATCCGCAAAGAATAGATTACATTATCTCCAACCATTCGGAGCCCGATCACAGCGGGACAATTCCTGAGATAATTAAGGCAGTTAAGCCACAGAAAGTGTTTGCTTCAAAGAATGGGGTCAAGGCACTCAAATCACATTTTGGTGACATGGGTGTTGAGATCACGGCTGTTGATGATGGCGGTGAACTTTCGCTTGGCAACAGAACGCTGAAATTCATGGAAACGAGAATGCTTCACTGGCCTGACAGCATGTTTACATATCTTGTTGAAGAGGAGGTTCTTTTCAGTCAGGATGCTTTCGGGATGCATTACGCCTCTTCAGAAAGGTTTGATGATGAGATCCCGTGGACGAAACTCAGTGAGATGTCGGCTGAATATTATGCCAACATTATTACGCTTTACAGCAGTTTTGTTCAGGGGCTGTTCAAAAAAGTGCAGACATCGGGTCTTTCTTTTAAGATAGTTGCTCCCGATCATGGTCCGGTATGGCGGAATATGGATAATTTCGGCAAAATTCTCGGGCTTTATCAAAGATGGTCATCAAGGACGACTTCAAAAAAAGCTGTTATAATTTATGACACGATGTGGCATGCAACTGAAAAAATGGCAAGACATATTGAAGACGGTCTGCTCAGCACCGGAGTAAGCGTAAAAGTGCTTCCGCTTCAATCTGCAAGCAGAAGCGATGTAGCGACAGAAATGCTTGAAGCGACTGCGGTAATTGTCGGAACGCCAACGCTTAACAACAATTTGTTTCCATCAGTTGCTGATGCTCTGACCTATTTAAAAGGGTTGAAATTTCAGACTCCGTTTGGTGCGGCTTTCGGCTCATGCGGATGGAGCGGTGAAGGAGTTTCTCAGATAAAACAGTATCTTACAGAGATGGGGTGTGAGATCGCGGGTGTTGTAAATGCAAAGTATCAGCCGGATGAAAAGGTTGTGGCTGAATGTTTTAATTTAGGTGTCGAAATAGGAAATAAAATTATCAACAAGATCAAGTGAGGCAAAAATGAAGAAGTATGTTTGTGATGTATGCGGTTATGTTTATGACCCGGCAGTTGGTGATCCGGATGGCAATATTGCTCCCGGTGTGGCTTTCGAAGACCTTCCTGAAGACTGGCTCTGCCCGGTATGCGGAGTAGGCAAGGATTCTTTTTCTGAAGAGTAGTTCCTTAAAATATCTTAAATTGTGGAGAAAAATATGAAAGAAAAGTTCCGCAATGTGTTTTCAAGCATTCTAAACAGAATGGAAGACAAGGTACTTGCTGACAAGGTTATTCAGGTTTGGGTTGACTGTGCTGTTGAAGGCGGCTGGAAAAGTGTTGAAGAGATCGCTGAAATCCCATTCACTCTTCTGACAGAAACAGAAGGTGTGAATCTGATCGAACACACGATAGCCGTGACAAAAGGGGCTCTCGGAATTGCAGATGCGATGATTTCGACATATAGAAAGGTTCCTTTTGACATCAATATTGACTGGGTGATCGCAGGTGGAATTCTGCACGATGTCGGCAAGTTGATGGAAATTGAGAAAGTTGACGGCAAATACAGAAAAAGTTATGCAGGAAAATGTGCAAGACACCCGATATCAGGTGCGATTGCAGCGGCAAAAGCAGGTCTTCCGATGGAGATCCAGAACATTATCATATGTCATGCAAAAGAAGGCGAGGGGAGACCGCAGAGAATTGAAGGCGTTTTCATTCATCAGGCCGATTTTGCAACATTCGATCCGTGCGTAATGAAGCAGAAAGGACTTCTTATCGAGAAAAAATAATGATATTCGACAGGAATATTCCCGGAACATCAGAAATTCTTCAAAAGAAATGTGTTGCAGTTGCAGGTTGCGGTGGTCTCGGTTCAAATATTGCCATTGCACTTGTAAGAAGCGGAGTCGGAAATCTGATAATTGCCGATTTTGACAAGGTCGAAACGAGCAATCTCAATAGACAGCAGTATCTTTTTGAAGATATCGGAAAACTGAAAGCGTCAACTCTTGCGACACACCTTAAAAAGATCAATCCTGAAGTAAGTGTCAAAGTTGTTGAAAAAAAACTGGAACCATCTGATATTAAAGATCAATTCTCACAAGCTGATATAATGATAGAGGCATTTGATGCCGCTTCTTCAAAGCTCTGGCTCATCGAATCGTGGACTGAAGCATTCCCTGAAAGACCAATCGTTGTCGGAAGCGGAATGTCAGGACTTGGAAAATTTGAAGATATTCATGTAAGAAAGGCGGGGAATCTCTATATCTGCGGAGATGAACAAAGCGAAATGACTCAGGGTTTAATGGCTCCCAGAGTGGCGATCGTCGCAAATCTTCAGGCAATGACAGCGATAGAGATATTGCTCAGAAAAAACAATCTGTAAGTCTGTTTCAACTAAAACTTTTCTTGCCATCAAAAACAATCTTATATAAACTGAAGAGAAACTTGTTGGAACAAAAAATGATAGAAAATTCAAATAAAGCTTGTTTTTCCGGTTTTGACGGGATAATTCTTTACAAGACAAGACAAGACAAGACAA
>JAGOEX010000140.1 GCA_017997475.1 bacterium | reverse complement strand
AACACAATTTGTTGTCCTGTTCATCATAATTGTTGTTGGGCAGATGAACATTCCCGAGAAGAATTATATCGTTCTTCACTTTGTTTATGGTAATTGAGATTGTCCACTCATACATTCCGGGAATCTTTATTTCCTCATATGCAATTGGATTCTTGCTAATATCCGCTTTTACAATCCAGTGATTAATAGATTTTTCTATATTCTCATAATAAACAATGTTTGGATTATCCTGATCTATTACAGGATGTCTTATTGTTTCCCCTTCGCGGTTCAGTTTCAGGCAGTCTTCACGGCTCTTGGGATTTTTACTCAGGTCACACACAAATCCATTAAAATCATTGTCATAAAACGGAAGTAAATCTCCGACAATACCTTTGGACAGAGCTTTCAAATCTGATCCCGCACCCAGAACCGTCCATTTCCATGAATCCGCCGTACTGCCGGAGGCCGGATCACCAATCCTCGCATACATCATTTTACGGCCACTGTAATCGGTTTCCTCAACATTCATGAAAACCCATTTTTCATTCATTACCGGTTCAAGAAAAATCCATCTAATCCTTTTATCGTAAACCACTTTTCTGTTTCCGTTTTTATCTGAATAAACAAGATAGCTATATGTGCTGTCATCCTTTATTCCCTTTTCCGTAACTGTCTGAAAGGATGCTCCCTTGTGATAGTTTATTATAGCGTTGTTATCATTCTGCATTAATACCCTGTATTTCCTTGTGGCTATGTCAAATTCAAATGATTTTATATGGTTGGAATATTTCACAGTGTCTATTGATGAAAGCTCAATTCCCACCTTCCCTTCCGACAGGTTATAATGCTTGAAGAATCTGGGTCCCGTTTGCCAGCCACGGGGGTAATTTGCATTAAGAACCATATCACATTTATCAAAAAAGTATCCCGTTCTGTTTTCATCATCAAGATAAGATGGGGTGAGGTTGTCCATCACACAGGGATATCCGCAACAGTCATATTCCGGTTCCTTTGTACAGAGTTCTTCATTCGCCTCCTTCCACAGGTTCACTGTGCAGTCAGGATCATTATTCGTCGGTTTATCACATTCCCGGCAGAAGTGAATGCTTCCGTCCTTTCTGGAATAAGGAAAGCCCGCCTCCTTTAAAGGCGGGCAGTAAACATCTTCATCAATATCAGTCGTTTCTTCCGGTTTTTCCGTGTCCTGTATATCAGCATCATGAACAGCATCCACATCAGTTATATCTGAATCACTATTTTCTACAGGATCATTGTCAACCGTATCATTATCATTCACTGATTTCTTTTCACTGCATGAGGTGCAGGAAATGAAAAACAGCAGTAAAAACAAACCAGCGGAAATATTTTTTCTCATCTTTTTACCTCATCTGCTTAAATGAATGCTTCCGCTGTGAACAGCATAACCGGTCCCGTTGTAAAAGTAACTGTCCCTGAAATAGTTCTTCTTTCCGCTCACAGTTTTAAGTGAAAAACTGCTTCCGTTTTCAACTATCTCCCTCTGTCCGTTTTTACAACCCATATAAACAATCCCTCTGTCAACAGTAAATTCCACATCAACACATTCAAAACTGATTTTATTCAGTTTTACAGGATTGTAAACATCACTAATGTCAATCTTCTGAACTTCATTTTTCTTCCAGAACCAGAAACCCGCCTCATGATAGACAAAAAGCGAAATCCCGTTTATTTCTTTGTCTTCCTCTGTTTTTTTTATGCAGTAAACATTTCGTGCATTTGAGAAGTACATGCATTTATCAGAACACGATATTCCCTGACCTTCTTCAGATCTTTTATCCAATTCCGAATCATCAATCGGCTTATACCTGTCCATGCAGTAATCCCCTTCCTCGCCGATGTCTGCACTTAAAACAAACGAAAAAAACAATGTGAAAATAATAAAGACTGCCTCAAAGTTGAAAATCTTCCTCATCTCACCCCTCCAACAAAAAATAATAAAAATATCCCTTGGAAAACTCTTGAAATAATTTGTATATTGAAAAAACTAAAGATTTGTCTTGTCTTGTCTTGTCTTGTCTTGTCTTGTCTTGTCTTGTCTTGTCTTGTCTTGTCTTGTCTTGTAAAGAATTATCCCATCAAAACTGGAAAAACAAGTTTTATTTGAATTTTTTGTCATTTTTGCTTCCAACCGAAATCTGATCAAGTTGTATTAAATTGTTTTCAGGATGTCAATAATTTTTTAAGCAGTTTTTCGGGAGGTTTGCTTCAGAAAATTCAATTCTCAATGACTTCAATGAGTTTTTTAAATACTTCTTCTGAATTAAGTATTGAGGTGTGATCTTCGTGAAACTGAAATATTTCAACGGCATCTTTTGTAACATTCTCATCAAGCATACTTTTCACACTGACTGTTCCGTCGCTGTCACTGTTCTTCTGCCCGTCTTTGGGTTTATTTCCGTAAAAAAGATAGAAAGGGACATTCAAGGGTGCTTCAAACATTCTTTTCTGGAAATCTGAACCGGGAACCATGTCTATCCATACAGGAACGAAGGATTTTGTCTCTTTTCTGACTCCGTATGCGGCAAGGTCGTGTCCGCCGTAAGGTGAACTTATCGAAATGAATTTTTTGACAAGGGAGTTCTCTTTCTGATTGTGATACCTCTGAATGAAAGTTCTTGAAACAAGCCCTCCCATGCTGTGTGCGACAACTATCAGCCCCTTCATTCCGTATTTTTCCGAAATGACCGAGATTTCATAATCAAGTGCCGCAGCAACACCGTCAAGCCGGAATCCGCTCGGATACTGGAAAACCATGGGGAGATATTTTTCCGTGTCGATATTTTCAGATATGAATTTCCAGTCAAAAGGAGTTCCCGATATTCCGTGAACAAAAAGAATCGGAATTTTATCAGGATCAAATTCTTTCAGCATGAAAACTGACGGTCCCTGCAAAGATGCGAGCTCAAGAGGTCTCCACATACCGAGTGCTCCGAACCCCGGATCAAAATAATAATGGTCCATTTTCACAACTGTCCCGGGAAACGGTTTTTTAACAACATAATCACTTTTCACATCATTAACTATGCTCATTTTCCTGAACTTTTCCGGCATATTCTGAACATTATCAAGAGTTATGTCGACCCTGAAAAGCATCCGTCCGTTATCCAGAAAAACCGGTTCTCCCCCTTTATATGTTCCGAACAGTTCATCGTCATCATATTTTTTATTTCCGTTCCTATCCTGGAAAGCAAAGACCGAAACGCTTCCGACCGGCACAAGAAAACCGTAGAAAGTCCCTTTTTCGATCTTTTTATAATTGAGCACTGTTCTCGGCAGATTGGGAGCATCCGGTTCTTTCACGGCCACGACATACAGATCGCCTTTTAACTCATTTTGAAAAAATATATCCCCGCAGAACAAAGCATTGGATTCAGCATGGAGCGTCCATGTCTTTATACTCTTTCTCACCCCGTCGCCTTTTCTGCCGTAACACGATGATATTACTGACACTATTAACAATGCTACGACCAGTTGTCTTTTCATTGACACCACCCGCAACATGATTTTGCCATAATTAAAGCGTCCTCAACAGGATTGCTGTAATACGATCTTCTCATACCCACCTTTTCAAAACCGTTCTTCAGATAGATCTTTTCCGCTGATCTGTTTGAAACCCTTACTTCAAGAAATATTTTCCTGACACCGTTCGATTTGCAGTACTCAGCAACCTCTTTAACCAGCTGCGTCCCGATTCCCCTGCCTGTGCTCTCTTTTCTTACAGCCACCTGAATTATCTCTGCTTCATCAAGCACTTCTGAAAGGATGAGAAACCCTTCCGGCAAGCCGTTTTCCAAATGACAGAATATGATGTACTGTGTGTCAATTGCGGAAATGTAACTGTCAAGAAAAGAACCGGTGTCATCTCCAAAATACTGTAAACCGATTGATATTATTGAGTTTTTCAAAGATTCTGTCTGTTTTTTTGAAAGGATCATTTCAGTCCGGTTTCACACACACCGTTATGTTTAATGTTCTGAGCATTCTGCATAGCGATGCATTTATTGGCATAGGACATTCCGTCACATCCGCAGACCGGTTCATCAACTGCTTCACAATCCTCCGGGATTTTTTCACATTTTCCCCAGGAATCAGTGCATCTGCCGATTTCTTTGACACACATTTCGTCACCTTCACAATCCCATGTATTACTGCAGTTATCCCATATAAAATCAACATCCTGGTTTTCGTTCTCATCAACCTGTTCATCGGGAGTTTCTTCACTCTCGTCAGGTTCTTTCGCGCCCTCATCCTGAACAACGCCCGGGTCATTTTCCTCATCAACAACAGTCTTTTCATCGTTTTTTTCGTCATCAGACTTGTTCTTCAGTGAATTGACAGAATTCTCGCAACCAACTGAAAAAACTAACATAAAAATTAAAAAGATCCATCTCTTGATCATTTTATTCCCCCTGTTCATCAATTTTCTCAATACAATCCACTGGACAAACCTCTGCGCATTGACCGCATCCGATACAAAGAGAGACCGTTATCTGGTACTCCTTTTCATTTTGTATCACCGCTTCACACGGACATTCTGCAGCACAAGCTCCGCAGTTAATGCATAGACCTTCAATTATTCTGTATTTCATTTAAGCCCCGCTCCACTTGAAAATTGTACCGGATCATTTCTTTTTTACTATTTTTTCTTTTTTCTGTTTCGGTTTATTTTTCTTTGCTTCAGCTTCGATCTGCTGCTGCGCTTCAAAGATCGACACCTGCTTTTCAGCTTCTTTCGCCTTGTTTTTCAAAACAGCCCTCCCTGCTTTCTCAACAGGTTTTTCAACCTTCTCAACTTTCTCAACTTTCTCAACCTTCCCTGGGATCTTATCTATTTTTGCCGCACCATTACTTTCAGAAATCTCTACTGTATCCTTTATTTTCTGAACCTTATATGTTTTCTGAGGCACCAGCACCTTCTCAGGAATAACAGCGGTGTCACCGTTCGAGCCGTTTGTGAACCACTCATCAAAATTTACAAGACCGTTTGCCGTCACAACTCCGCCCTTGTATTTCTGGTTGAAAGATTCTACTGTTTCAGCAAGCTTTTCCTTCTCCTCTCCGAGCGGAACAAGCTCTGAAACGATCTTTACTTCATAACTGCCGGGATAGACCCTTTCGACCCTGTCAATGTCAACTGTCGCAAAATCATTGCGGTTAACGACATCTGAAGTGCCGTCAAGGTACATTACGACATAAATCATGACTCTCCTCCATCTTATGGATTTTATAAAACCGGTTCCTGTTTCTGCTTCATCAAATTTCCCGCAGATCAAATTGTATCTGCAGAAAACACTTCTTGCGTTACAACTTATCGATGCCGTCTTCTTTTTCGGACAGTAGAATTCATGGACTCTCTTCTTCCTGCCTGCAAGAGTTCTGTTCAGCTCCATAATTTTACCGTTCAGAGGACTGTTCTCAAGATCGACCCACTGAGGGAAGTATGCTGAAAAAAGCTGTGCTTTAACGGGACACTCCTTCACTTCACATGATATACACTGGGTCAAGTGAACCTTTGTCCCTGCAAGGAGACCTTTCCTTTCAGGTTCAAGACATATTATCCATCCGTTCTGAGACAAAGCCATAACACACACCGGCAATAAGTTTCGGCAACAGTTTAATCACGGATCATTTTAAAAACAAGAAGATTTTTCGTAAAAATTTCATTGTGTGCGTACTAAACATTTGTGACATGCGACAGCGCTCTTTTTTTTTGACTTTTGACTATGTCATTTTATAATGCGCTGAAGTTTTGATGAGGTGTTACTCTTTATAATATTATTTGGAGGATTGAGAAATGAAGAAATTACTTATGGTTACACTGCTGTTGCTGGTTGCTTCAGCTTTCGTTTCCTGCAACAGTTACGATGTTGAAGGAAAGCCGGAAGTGGCATCAAACCCCGCAAAAAAAGTTTTTGCATACTACCCGTGGGACAGCAATGATGTTCAGCAGCCCGATGACACTGAAACTCCTGACGACACTGAGATCACTGATGAAACTGAAACCCCTGATGAAGCTGAAACTCCCGATGAAGCTGAAACTCCCGATGAAGCTGAGACTCCTGACGAAGAGGAAAGTGATGATGATACCGTCAATCCGGTAATGCCTGTTCTGAAAGCTCCTGTTGCAGACACTATCACCGAAGAGTTTGAGATATATAACCGCGGTGAAACAGGTGAACTTCTGATAAGACAGATCAATCTTATCGACCCGAGAGGACACAGAATAGCAGAACTTGACAATCCTAATTACAAAAAACTTTTTGAGATTCAGATCCAGTCCATGTCAAATACAGGTGTCGCAACAGATGGCTGGAACAGCAAACTTCTCACTTTTGACAACACAACTGCTTCCTTTGAAGACGGATCAAAAATCGGATCTCTCTGTCCGCTTGATCAGAACGAGATCGAAAAGAGAACTTGTAAGAAAAGTTTCAGTGCACAGAAGTATAATCCACAGTTCAAGATCCTCCTGAGCTACAATAAAACTGCGGCTGAAGCCCTTAAGTTGAATCCTCCCTCAGAAAAAGAATACAATCCTGTCACAGGCGAAGATGATCTGAAATACAAACTTGACGGAGATTTCTGGATCGAGATTTGCACGAACGACCCGACAAAGGGAACTTCCGACACATGCGGGCCTAACGCTACAAGCTACAGAATTCAGGTGACCCGCCAGCCGAACAAACCGCCAAAACCAATTATAAAAGTGAAATTTGAATATACGAATGGCGGAGAAATGTCATACAGGAACATCAAAGACAAAGTTCAGATGAATCTTGTGAACACCTGCGTTTCCGATCCTGATGCACCTTCAAAATGTCTTGACAAGAAATTATATGACAAAAAGGATCCGAATCGTAGATATGCTATAAAATATAAGTGGGAAATGAAAGAATCACCCACTCCGCTGATCGAGGAATCTCAGATAAAGACAGCCGGAAAGTGGATGTTTGACACAGATGATCCTGAAAGAGCCGACTTCTATGGACTTATGATAACTCCTAGAAGATATTCAGAAAAGAATCCAAATTACAAAGACGACGCCACTTGCGAAAGCGAATGCGGTGAAGAACCCAAAGATGTTGAAGATGAGTTCTATTTCCTGAAACTCTCTAACTATCTTATCTGCCGCCAGAAACATTGTGAAAAATTCAAAACAAAATATTACAAGGTCAATATTCAGGCGGAAAC
>JAGOEX010000139.1 GCA_017997475.1 bacterium | reverse complement strand
ATTATTCTGCTTTTAAGCTCGGCAATTCCTGTGTTTTCCTTGGCACTTACCCTTATAAAACTTTTTTCAACTATCCAGTTACGGACTGATTCCGATAGACCTTTATCAATTTTATTAAGAACGATTATCACTGAACTTTTGTTTTCGGTACACTGCCTGATAAGATCATCTTCCAGGTCCCCTGCCGTTCCTGCTGAATCAACGACAATTATGGCAAGATCGGTCTTTGAAAGGACTTTTTCAGACCTTTTGACCCTTTCTTCACCAAGCACATCCTCAAGATCGTCCATTCCGGCAGTATCGATCAGCACAACAGGACCTACCGGCATGAGTTCCATCGACTTGAAAACAGGATCGGTCGTAGTTCCCGGAGTCTCAGAAACGATTGAGACCTGCTGATTGGTAAGTGCATTAATTAATGATGATTTCCCCGCATTTCTTCTGCCGAAAAATGCAATGTGCAGCCGGTCACCGCGAATCGTTCTTGAATTCATTTTTATTCCTCAAATAACTTTTTTCAAAGGGATTATATTTTTTACTTCCTTTCATAAAACACGATTCCGATCCTGTTAATGTGATCAACAACTTCAGGGTCGCTGATTTGATGAAAAATTGAAAGATCGAATGAATATGGGAGAAAAAGGTCGTCAATGTCTTCCATGATTTTGTAAAGTTTTTGAAGCGTAAGGTTATCTTTTCCGACAAGTGTGAGATCAATATCAGAGCCGTTCCTGAAATTCCCTTTTGCCCGTGAACCGTAAAGAACCGCCTTTTCAACTTCAGGATGTTCCGCAAAAACTGAACAGATACGACTGATCACATCTTCTTTAAGTCCAAATCTCATTTTATCCTTTTTCAGCAATGTTTCTGAGCACTTTTGCAAGCTCTTCAAATTCAGTCAGATAATCTTTAACAATCGCCTGAGCTATTTTTTCAGCTATTTCCCTGTTATATGTGTGGGAACTAAGATTTCTGCTTTTGATCATATCCATCCACACTTCACCGTTTGCGATAAGTCCTCTTTTAAATGCTTCACGGGTGGTATCCTTTGATCCGTAAAGACTATGATGCCCCTGATCTTCAAGAAAATCCTTGATCGTGTTCCAGCCCAGTTCATGAGTATATTCAAATGACTGGATCATTCCCTGCTCTTCAAGCTCAGTCAGTTTGCGGCTGTTTGCAAGCTCGACAGCTTTTTTCAATTGAAACAGTGCCTGTTCAAAATGTTTGAACCGCTGAATCCACCTTATGTCTTTATTACTCATTTACTCTCCATAATAAAACAGTTTGCAAAAAAAGAATACGCTGAACTGGTTTTTTTTCAAGTCCAGAACAATCAATAACCATTTTATTCCTCCACAACAGGCATTCCGGGGCTTGCCATAACTTCGGGTGTCAGGAGCATGTCGAGTTTTTCCTTTGAGAGTATTTTCCTTTCGATGATGAGATCATAAATTTTCGCCCCTTTTTCTCTTGATTCAACAACAAGCTCTGCCGTTCTTTCATGCCCGATCGTTGGTGCAAGAAGTGTTGCAATGACTGTTGAAGATTCCACATAACTCCTTATTTTTGTTTCATTAGCTGTAATCCCTGAGATCATTTTCGTGAAGCTTTTCAACATTCCTGAAAATAGCGATATTGAATGAACGGTCTTGTGGGCGATGAAAGGCATGAACTGCTGCAACTCAAGATTTCCCTGAGAAACTGCATGTGCAATTGAATTGTCCGATGCCATTATTTCAAGACACACCTGTTCCGCCGCCTCCGCCATTACCGGATTGACTTTTGCAGGCATAATTGACGATCCCTGCTGAAAAGCCGGAAGAGACAACTCACCTATTCCGCATTCAGGACCGCTGGATAATATCCTGATGTCATTTGAGATTTTTTTGATGACTACTGCACCTGTTTTCATTATTCCCATGATCTCAACTATTGAATCGCAGTTCTGAGTTCCGTCAACTCCGTTCCTTGAAACGGAAAGCGGTTCCTGAACCACCTTCCTGAGTTCTGAAGCGATGACCCGAAGATAATCGGCATCTGCATTTATTCCTGTGCCGACAGCCGTTCCGCCGATATTGACCTCTCTTATCCAGTCAAGCGCTTTGGAAAGCCGCCATCTGAACCTTGACACTCCTTCCGCCCAAGCTCCGAATTCCTGACCCAGAGATACAGGCATTGCATCCTGCATTTCCGTTCTGCCGATCTTCAAAATACCTGAGAACTGATGCTCTTTTTCCTGAAGTTCATGCAGAAGTTTCTCAATATTTTCATGTAGTTGCCTGATGTTTCTTATTATCGCGATTTTAACAGCCGTCGGAAACACATCATTTGTCGATTGTGACAGGTTCACATGGTCAAGCGGGTTGATAAATTCATATTCGCCATAGTTTTTCCCAATGATCTTAAGCGCATAGTTGGCAATAAGTTCATTGGCTGCCATGTTCATTGAAGTTCCCGCTCCGCCCTGATACGGGTTGAGATGAGGATAAATCGATTCTGCGATCGCACGGTCACAGCCATCTTCTATTGCAGACGCAGTATCTTCATCAAGTATCCCGGCAATCCCGTTGGCAACGGCACAAGCTTTTTTTACTTCCAGAAGTGCCTTAAAAATAGATGGATGCATCACTTCATCATTAAAATTGAAATTCTGCATCGCTCTCATTGTGTTTATCCCGAAAGGAAAACTGTCATCCAGCTCCACAACACCCATAAAATCTTTCTCTTTCCTCATTTTATATCCCTAAAATCTAAAATCCATCAATGATCATCTTTATAGTTGTATAAGGTATTATCAATCAGAGAAAAAATAAAGATTTTAAATATGATCTCAAACCTTTTTACTTGACAAAGAGGGCCTGCAAATGTTAAAAAGAGCCGTTGACTAGTCCATTATTAACTTGATTTTAGGAGAAGAGAATGCACAAGATCAATGCCAGCCTTTGCACTAACTGCGGGCTTTGCGCTTCAGAATGTCCTGTTGAAGCGATCAGCGAAAATGGTGGTGTCCATGTTATTTCCGATGCGTGTGTTGACTGCGGCGCATGTGTTTCCGTATGTCCTGTTGAAGCGATCAGCGGCTAATTATAGTTTCTGAAAAATTTTCAGACCTCCGCAAGGGGGTCTTTTTTTTGCTTGAATTTTATTCTGACTTTAAGATTTCGGGCTCTTCCTTGCTTTTTAACTCTTTCAGTTCCTGTTCCCTTTTTCTTTTCTGTGTTTCAAGATAATATCTCTCTCCGTCAGTCGTCGTCTTTACTTTTCCATCCTTGTCATCAAAGAAATATTTTCCTCCGAAAACATCTGCGGGAATATTTTTAACGATCTTTTTCTTTATCAGTTCCGTAAGATCATTATCGGGAGATTTCTGATATTCCTGAATATATTTGTCAACCGCCTCGGTAAGATATATCAGATTTTCAAAGTGCTTAAGTTCTTTTTCAAGCTGATCTTTCATGTTCTTATCTTTTGTCAAAGAAAGCTTTTCTTTTGTATATTCATATCCCAGACGGTAGCCACCTCCCATAGTTGTAACTCGGCTTACCATCCAGAAAAGCCGCTCCGGAGCACCTTCCATTCTTGCCCCTTTATACATCAGTGGATATGCCTTTTCCATTTCACCAAGATAGATGTAATAGTTGTATCCCTGATTGAAAACAAACTCATAATCATCAGGATAAAGTTCTGCACCCAGACGCAAAAGTGAATTTGCCGATTCTATCGCTTCAGGTGTCCTCATTGATGAAATGGCCGCCTCAGCAAATCTGATGACAAACTTAAGATCAGGGTTCAGTGCCATTATTACTTTGGCCATCTGCTCCAAAAGGGGATAAGTTCTGTCGGTAACATAATGACTTCCGTAATAATATTGAGATCTTGTAAAAAGAAGATCTGCCGTGAAAGCATTCAGACCAAGAAACATTACTTTTGCAAAATCGGGCTCAGGATAAGCTTCAATGGTTTCAACTAAAGGTTTGTCATTTTCCATAAGGTGCTTTCTCACATGATAGAACGGATAGATCACCGCCAACAACAGGAGAAATGCAATAAGTGTGGAAAGTTTCTTCATTTTTCACTCCTTCATCTTTCTTATTTCATCTCTCAGCCCCACAATGAGTTCAGCCAGAAAACCCATGAATACAAATATAAGCCCCGAAAGAAATAAGGCAATACTGAAATATAATAAAGGTCTTATCCTGAAAACGGGCTGCCCGAGGACAAACTGCGCATAAAGCATCCAACTCACAATCCCAATAGATCCAATGAGTTGCAGAAAACCAAATGCCCCGAAAATCCTCATCGGTGCCTTAGTGAATGTAAGAACGAATTTAACTGCTATCGAATCAAAAAATGAGATAGGGATCCTTCTGAAACCGAAATGGCTTCTTCCGCTTTTTCTTCTATACCATTTTACAGGCACTTCAACCGCATGATACCCCTTCTCGTGCAGGATCTGGACAAGAAATCTGTGCCAGTCGCTCCTGAGTTCAAGATCGTTCAGGCACTCTCTTCTGAATGCCTTTATCCAATTCATATCATTGAGTTTTATCCCGAAAAGAAAATTGCTTATCTGGTTGTAAAGCATCGACAGGAAGATCTTTATCTCCCTTCTTTTCTTTCTGTTGCCGCAAACAATATCGACACCCGGTTCAAATCCATTTAAAAGTGCAGGAATGTCTTCATCGGGATGACTTTCAAGATCAGAAGGAAGAAAAATGATTATTTCCCCTTTACACTGCCTGAAGCCGGTTATCATCGCTTCGGTAAGCCCTTTGTTGCGCTGATGTCTGAAAACCTTGATCCATTGTCTGCTCTGAGCTTCCTTCATCACGATATCATAACTGTTGTCCTTTGATCCGTCATCCACCATGACAAGCTCAAGATCAACTCCTGCCGCGATACCCCCTTTTTCAATTCTTTCAATGAGTTCGGCAAGATTGTTCTCTTCATTTGCAAAAGGGACAAATACCGAAACAAACATCATTTACTCCAGTGATTTAAAGTTTTATCTTTCTTTTTTCCGGCTCTTCATTCTGCCTGAAAAAAACAAAAACATGACCTACTGAACCGCAGCTTTCACATTTAAGCTTTTTTTCTATTTCTGCTGCAATTTCATTCTTTTCGTCAATAAAATCAATGAATTTTATCTTTATAAGTTCATGTATGCTCAATGCATCATCGATCTGTTTAAGAACGGGATCAGCAAGTCCGTTCTTTCCGATATGTACAACCGGATTTAACGAATGGGACACACCTCTTAAATATTTTCTCTGTTTTCCTGTCAACTTCTCCATTCCAACCTCCTACATCCTTGCGTAATTCTATTTATATTAAGCCAGTTCTCAAGTTTTTGCAGTGCCTCCTGAGTTCCGAGATTCCAAATTGGTGCAACAAGATATTCTTCAGGAGCAGTGGTAAAAAGCCGGAAAAGGACTTTATCCTGCGGAATAACTGCAATAATTTCACCCATTATCTTTATATATTCATCACTTGTCAGCAAATTAAACGGGTTTTTCTGATACATTTTTTCAAGAACAGTTCCCCTGTGGATCTGGAGATGATGAAGCTTCAGTCCTTTCACCACCGGGTTTTCGATGCTTTTCAGAACCGTATTTATCATATCTTCAATTGTTTCACCGGGAATGCCAAGAATTATGTGCGGAGCGACCTTGATCCTGCCTTGACCATATTTCTCAATTAATTCAACTGCTTGAAAATAATCGTCAGGTGAATGTCCCCGGTCTATCCATTTCAAGGACTCCTCTTTTACTGACTGCAGCCCGAGTTCGATCCATATCTCATCAATGTGGGCAGGAACAGATTCAAGGATCATTTTTATCTTTTCTTCATCAATATAATCGGGTCTTGTGGAAACTATGAATGCAACAACCCCTTCAACGGATGCAGCCGATCTATAGAACTCCCTCAGCTTTTCAACAGGTCCGGAAGTTGAAGTCCCGCTTTGAAAATATGCGGCAAAGAACTTGTTATTGTAACGGTTTTTGAGAAATGTCATGCTTTTTTCAAGTGTTTCATGCCTGTTATCTTTGCGCATATTGACAGATACGATCGGTGAGAACGAATCATTCCTGCAGAAAACACATTTTCCCCATGGACACGCATATCCGGTGTCAAAAGATATCCTTGCAACTCTCCCGCCGAATTTTTTCTTCATGTAGCGGTTGAAAGTAAAGATCATCTCATCTATCTTTGCAGACAATTTCTTCCTCCGGGAAATACGGCTTTTATCAGCGGCATGTTCATATCACTCCACATGAAAGATTTTTCCATGCACATGTAAAGCGGCGGATTTCCGTTAAAATATTTTGAGATGCGGTCAATGAAAGCTTTATAAAATTCTCTTCTGACTGGCGCTAAATATCTGAGTTTATTATCTTTTTCTCCTGGAAACATTTCGCCTAGAAGCAGCGAACTTTCCGGAAATCTTTTTGTAATGGTTTCAGTCAGCGACAAAGTGTGTCTGAATCCGCCCATGCTTATCCAGACAACTTTTGAGCAGTCAAGATTTGAAAAAATGTGATCTATGGTTTTCAAATATTCATCATGGAAAGAGTCGATCATGACAACCGGATCAAAGTGGATCGCCACGTTAATCCCTTCTTTTATCAGCAATCTTGCCGCATTGATTCTATTATTGATTGATTCAGCTCCCGGCTCCTCTTTTTCCTGAAACTGCGGAATGTTCACTGAAAAACCGGCAACGGTATTAACACTTTTATGCTGCTTAAAAACCTCTATGAGCCGATCAACCTCAGCCGATTTTGTCTTGAACTCAAACTGAATTTTATTCTGAAGTCCCCTTTTTTCTATCTCACTAAGAAAAAAACCGCTTTCATCAAGAAGGTGATCAAGGGCTAGAGAATCTGCAAGCTCACCTGTTCCTACTCGCAACCAGCTGTTATTTTTCAGAAATTCTTCGATCTCATCCATCGCCTTTTCACGATTCAGGAACACCGTGATAAAAGGATTGTTCTCAATGTAATGCTGCAAGATGCAGTAAGAACAGTCGTAAGGACATCCGGTCACGCTGTTAATCGTGTAGTAATCACAGCAGACAACGCCTTTGCTCCCCGGACATTTTTTCAGGAATTTTCCCTTGTTTTCAGTAAAGAACAGTATCTTTTTCGCCGTCTTAAAAATGTCATCGCCCGGATTATCTTTCACAAAAGCGACAAGCTCATCTTTTGACAT
>JAGOEX010000138.1 GCA_017997475.1 bacterium | reverse complement strand
CCAAACTGACAATCTTCTCTGTCTCAAAAAGTCTTCATAATCAAGTTTTAACTCTTCAAGACTGGCTCTTGCAACACTGGTAAGCTTCAATTCAAATTTCTTTGAAGCTCCTGATGCCTGTGAACCCTCAGCAATATTCTGAACACCGCTTCTTGCCGCCTGAACCATCTGATCGTGAGTTCTGCTCTTTTTTTCAATAAATTTGTCACAAAAACGCACTGTCAAATCATAAACCAGTTGAGAAACCTGAAAGCTTTTTAAGTTTTTATATCCCCCGTGAGGAGGAATTAAAAGTTCATTATCAGACAATTGTTCTCCTTCAAAAAAGTACCTTCCCTGTCATTTCTTTGGGGATTGGGATGTTCATTATTTTGAGGATGGTGGGAGCGATGTCGGCGAGTATGCCCGGATTGAGTTTATCAACGGGATAATTGCAGATTACGAAAGGTACGGGGTTTGTGGTGTGTGCCGTATGGGGAGCTTTTGTCACTTCATCGATCATCTGTTCACTGTTGCCGTGGTCAGCTGTGAGAATGAGCACTCTCCCTTCTTCATCAACTTTTTTCAATATTCTGCCGACACATTCGTCAACTGCTTCGATGGCTTTGACTGCGGCACTTAATATTCCGGTATGTCCCACCATATCTGGGTTTGCGAAATTAAGAATAACGAGATCATATTTTTCAATATTTTCAATCAGGTTGTCTGTCACTTCATAGGCACTCATTTCCGGTTTAAGGTCATAAGTTTCAACTTTCGGAGAAGGAACAAGTATCCTCTCCTCCCCTTCAAAAACGCTCTCTTTGCCGCCATTGAAAAAGAATGTGACATGGGCATATTTTTCTGTTTCAGCAATTCTTAACTGCCTTAATCCGTTCCTGCTTATTACTTCGCCAAGAATGTTCGTCAACTTTTCAGCGTCAAACAGCACAGGAAACGGGAAATCGGCTCTGTATCTTGTCATCGTGGCATAAACGCAGAATTTAACCCTTTTCTTCCTTTCAAACCCGTCAAAATCATCAAAGTTAAGAGCCACTGAGATCTCTCTGGCACGATCTGATCTGAAATTAAAGAAAATTACTGCATCACCATCGTTCATAAGCCCTTTCGTATTACCTGTTTCATCAATAATTACAGTCGGTTTCACAAACTCGTCATTTTCGCCGCGCTTATATGACTGTTCCACTGCTTCAAGACCTGAATGTGCTTTCAGACCTTCTCCTATAACAAGTGCATTATAGCCATTTTCGACTCTTTCCCAGCGGTTGTCCCTGTCCATTGCATAGAATCTGCCTGTTACTGTGCCGATAATTCCGAGATCTTCTTCTTTCATCTTTTTTTCAAGTTCGCGGATATAATCAACCGCACTTTGAGGTGGCGTGTCGCGACCGTCAAGAAAACAGTGGAGAACAACAGTCAGTCCTTCTTTCTTTCCAAATTCAAGAATGGCATGAAGATGATCCATCGAACTGTGAACTCCGCCCGGAGAAACAAGACCCATCAGATGCAGTTTTCCGCCACATACTTTAAGCTTTTTTGCAACATCTATCAAAACCGGATTCTTAACAAATTCGCCATCTTCTATCGCTTTATCAATTTTTGTCAGATCCTGATACACAACTCTTCCTGCGCCGATATTCATGTGCCCTACTTCGCTGTTGCCCATCTGCCCTCTCGGAAGCCCGACAGATAACCCAGAACCGTCAAGAGTAGTTGACGGACACTCTTTTAACAGCCAGTCGATATTCGGCTTTTTTGCAATTTTCACTGCATTGAAATCACTACTTTCCCTAATCCCGAAACCATCAAGGATCACTAAAATCACTTTTTGAGCATCAGACACACTTTCCTCCTTATTCTTCCGCAATCACAACATCATCGATATATATTCCCGGGAATTTTCCGCTTCCGCCCTGAATGGTATCAGAATAAAATTTAAACTCTATTGTCACTGTCTTTCCTGCTGCCATTGAGAGATCATAGGAAAACTTTGAATAGGTGTTGTTAATACTTGTTCCCCTGACACCTGAGAAAGTCGTATAATTCGATCCGTCAACGAGTCCTTTGAAAGATCCAATGAGATCAGCATTGTCTGTACTTGGCGGAATTTCCACAGGTGCATCAGCCCCTGAAACGAATGTAACGATCATTCCGTCAAACCAGTTGTTCTCTGATGTTCCTGAATCAAAATCAGTATTCACATAAGCAGAAAAAGTGAGGACAAAATTCCCTGTTGCAGGAATTGCTATCGTGTCTTTTATTGCGGCAATACTGATCACTTTCACAGTGTAACCGTCTGTCAATTTTGTTGCAAGAACCTGATCACCGCTCACGGCTTCATTAACCGTCACTCCCGAAATATCAAAATACGGATAGCCGATCTCCCAGTCACCGGTGAGAGTCCATTTTGAGTCACCGTTCTCAAAATCATCTGAGAACAGAATGCTCCCTTTTTCTTCGCATGTTATGGTGTCCCACGCACTGCAGTCATCTTCACAGTATGCCTTGCCACCTTTGTACAGCGTAGAGTTTATTTCAACGCAGTTTTTGAGTTCACCTTTTTCGCAAACCTCTTTCCCTTCAACTTTTTCATCTCCGCAGACCGCAACAATCTCGACACAGTCTGAAACATCGTAACCTGTGCAGTCATCTTTGCATTCAGCAGTACCTGATGAATATTTCTTGTTGTCAATATCGGTGCAGTTAATGAGATCACTGTCGCAAACCTCAATATTTGATATCTTTCCATCACCGCAGTAGTCGTCAAGCTCAACACAGGTTATCGTGTCAAATCCATCGCAATCTCTGTTACACTTTGCCTTTCCCTCTTTAAATTTTGACGGATCGATATCAACACATTCAGCAATGTTTCCGTCACAAACCTCAGGAACTTCAACTGTTTCGTTGCCGCAGACAGCATTCGATTCTTCGCAGGTTACAACATCCCAGCCGGAACAGTCTTTTTGACATTTTGCCTTGCCTGAAATGTATAGTGCCGGATTTATCTCTGTACAGTTAATGAGTCCGCCGTCACAGATTTCGCCGGTTTCGACAATATTGTTTCCGCAGTCACCTGTTTCTTCATCATCTGTATTTTCATCATCTGCTGAAGAATCGTTATCTGAAGTGTCATTATTTGAGTCATTTACCGGTTTTTTGGTCTTTGAGTCACCGCAACCTGTTCCGAAAAGAATCATTAATAACAAAAGTGTTGTAAAAAATCTTTTCATAGCATCCCTCCATCTGCAAATTAAAGCGGTAACATGATACGGACTATGCTCATAAATGTCAAAATTACGGTTTAATATGGAAAGCGAGACAACAGGGTCAGAATCTTCCTCTTAACAGATTTTTTATCACCATGCCGCCGTACTGCCAGAAAAGCTGAACTACGCTTTTGAGGTCAAGATTGCTGAAAAGGTTGTCCCAGATGCCCATCGGAAGCATTGTCGGTATTGCGCCTGATGTATATTCAAGCATCCAGCCCTCTTCGCGGATGCAGTAGCCCTTTGATCTTCTGAATTTCAGATGCGCCCAGTCACCCGGCTTGAAAACCTTGCGGTCAATTGTCCCTTCATCGTAAGTCCACATCTCCCCTTCGATCATTATGTCGTGAACATTCGCCCAGTATCTTCCTGAATGTCCTTCAGTCCCGATCGGTGAACCGAAAATTATGAGATATTCGCTCAGAGATCCGTATAAAAGTGTCATAATCCCCATTGCTCCGTTAGCATTGTTGAAGATCCACGAAAATTCCTTTCTGTTGAGCTTCCCGGGATATTCATGATCAATTTTCTGAACAAGCAGTTTGAACTTCTCCTCTTTCGGCATTTCCAGATTTGCCACTTCTTTCACAAGCTCATGCAGTTTTGCCGGCTCGAACCTTTTTACCATTTTTTTCTCCTTATTATCACACACTGAACAATCAAAACAGAATACTAAAAGGGAAAATTATGTCAAAGGAATAAATTTGACACAAATATTTCAAACTGATAAACTTTTTCAACTTTTTGATCGGTTACGGAGATAAAATGAAAGTCACAGTAATTATTTTAATATCTGCAATGTTTTTATCGGGTTGTGAGCTTTTTGAAGAAGAGTGCCGCACTTACTGTGAAGATGATGTTCTGCATGAGTGTACAAATGATGGCGGGCTTATGGGAGGAAAAGATAATTGGTCTCATGTTGACTGTAAAAAAAATGGTATGATCTGCTTGGAGCGTGATTATGGGGCTGGATGCATGTTTTATTCTGAAAAGTGTGACGGAAGCAAAGAATATTTCTGCAAGGATAATTCAACAATTTTTTATTGTTTGCAATATGAAGGCGAGTTTTATGAAAATTATTCCGATGACTGTTATTTTGAGTCTGAGGTTTGTGTAGAATTTTCCTCCAATGCGCTTTGCCTTATTCCGGTAGATGAATGTGATCCAGATACTAAAAGTGTGTGTTTAAATAAAGACATTGGTAAATGTCATGAATATGATAGTAATTTTTATTTTGAACGAGTGAATTTTTGTCAGGACAGCTATGGTCAAGAGAATAAATGCATCTACAATCCTGACACAAAAACAGCACATTGTTTAAGGTGATGAAGGGTAAATAATAACAATAATCACTTAAAATGCCTTTCCGCAAACGCTCTTCCGGAACCGGATTTCAGATATTTTTCAAAATTCAATGCTTTGTTCTCATCACAAAAAGCAGTATAAACAACAATTTCCCATGGTTTAAACTTGGATGTGTGTGGTGATTTTCCTGAATTATGCTCATTTAACCTCTGTTCTATGTTGTCAGTTATACCGGTATAATATTGATCAGGATGCTCTAAACTCCTAATAATGTAAACAAACTTCATTAGTCCTCCTTCACCAAGGTTTCGGCGGACAGCCTTCGCCAAAAGCTGTCTTGCCAGCTATTTATACAATATATTTTGCCTGACTTAAAGTTTTCTAATAATCATTATTACGCAATCTGTATTTATCTTTGTTAAGCTGGCCTGCCAGCCGTAGCCTTGGCGAAGGATGGTGGAGACGGCGGGAATCGAACCCGCGTCCGAAAAGGGGGTCAATCGAGCGTCTACATGCTTAGCTGTCCGATTTAGTAAGTGATCGGGCTCCCGGCAGCAGGATCCGTCACACTTTTCCGCACTTGATTTCGCTTACCTCACCCTGCGGAGGGGTTCAGTTTGCTATCCCGCTGTTTAGCGCCCTGTCTGAAGCCGCGAGAATTACCGCAGCAGGACGAGCAGCTTAAGCTGCTAATGCAAAATTATTTGCTTTTCTTGTTTTGCCGCTTTTTACGAGGCCAGCGGCGCCTCGGCATGCAACTTGAAAGCTCCAGCCTCCCCGTCGAAACCATGTCGTCCCCAATTTTGAAAGAACCGTCAAAAAAGACCTTGTTGATAATACGGCGTTTGTTTGAAAAAGCAATCCCCTGACCTTGAACTATAAAAAAGAACAGCCGCAACCTGTTGAAATTTTGTCCTTATCTGAGTTTTCATCGTCAATTATGTTTTCGTCATCAATTATGTTGTCATTATCATTGTTTTCAATATTGTCTGAATCATCGCAAGTAATATCCTCGGGTCCGCATGGATAAGGAGCTCCTCCGCACATTTCTCTGGTCGGAGTCGGGCATGTTGTGTCGGCTACACAGGTCGTGGGATTAAGTTTAAGTGGATATGACAGGTTGGTTTTATAAGGTTCATCGCTGTTTTTGTCTTTGATAAGAGCCGTATTCCGGAATATAGAGCCCTTTTCAATTCCTGCTTTCGGCTTAACTTTATATCTTATAAAAACTGTATCCTGACATGTCCAGTTGTGCTGATCGCACGAAAGCATTTTTGAAGCAACTTTATAACCTGTTCCAGAAAGAGGAAAAACTCCATCAGGTTTGTCAGGAATTAATTTCCAGTCCGTATAGACATCGAGTTCAGGAGAATACTGTGTCGCCATTTCAGTAGATCCCTGAATATATTCAAGACTTTTATCAAGTTCATCACTCACCACAACATCTTCTGCGTCGTCTTCACCCCAGTTCTGGACTTTGATGAAATAAAAGAAATCCCTTCTGCTGTTGACAGTTTCGCAATAATAATCAGGAACTTTTCCATCATCAGTTGATGGACATGCACAGAAATGTTTTTCGCGGTCAAGGGGGAAATTATACTTTGATTTTGCCGGGTCGCTTGCTTCAGGCGGAATATCGAAAATTGGACCTTCTGCTGTCTGGTTAGCTGAAAGAACCATAAAATTAGTGAATATCTCATCCTGATTGACTGAAAGAGTAATTTCCATTGAAGTGTTACCTTTTTTCAAATGCTCCTGAAGATTTTCGTCTGTCTCGCTGTCAAGAAGGAATGTATCGACATCAATACCGAAACTGGAAACACATTTAATGTCTTCTGTCGCATCAATATCCCAGTTTATAATCGATGATTTTGAGTTAAATACTTCCACGAAACCGTCCATCATCGGATTGCATTCGTTGTAAAGCCGGATTTTGCTCGTGGCACCTTCGCCCTGAAGTAAAATTCCTTCTTCCGGAAGATTTAATTCTACAGGTTTGATATCTCCACCTGCGATCATCGTTGTAAGATGGATGGACGGGTTTCTCCGGAGTTCAAAACCGCTGATTGATGCAACTGATTTGTCACCATGGATGAAAGCAAGACCGTTGTAGAAATATACCCGTTTCGGTCTGATATGCTGTGAACGGTAAACAATGAAAATCGCCCATGAACTTAACATTTTATTGCCGCACCGGTAGTAATCGTGCTCAGTACAGTCAAGATCACTGAAAACATAAGTTCCGAAATACTTTCCGTCTTCAGGTCTTTCCAGTTCCGCGTTCATTTCATAAATTCTGTTAAAAAAACCAGTAATATCAACACGATATGTGAAATATCCGAGATATTGTCCCTTAATAATTTGACCGATCTGCGATTCACTGCATCCATTTTTCACATCATCCTGAAAATAAAGCGATTCAAATTCAAAACTGTTCTCGTCAAGAAGCAGTTTCCCTGTTGTTCCGGCGACTACTGTCTCTTCATTAATCACTGGTTTGCTCTCTGCAGTCTGTATGAATTTCAGTTTAACTCTGTTATCAGTCGGCTGATCGAACTTTGCAGGATCCACTGCTCCCATCCAGACAAGATACGCTTTTTCGATTATCGCATCTTCGGGAATATGAAAATCGGTAAGAGTGAACAAACT
>JAGOEX010000137.1 GCA_017997475.1 bacterium | reverse complement strand
GTCCTTTCATCTGAGACTGCTTGCTTTTTACATAAACTTCTTCAGTTTTACAGGAAACTGCAAAAAACATAATCATCAGCAGAAAAATAAAAAAAACTCTCATTTTCTCCTCCGGCAAAAACAAACAACACACACAAAATCGAACTGCACAAAAATGTATCAGAAAACAGTTGCTAAATCAATAGCACTGAACTTTCAGAATACCAGCTTAAAATCTACAATGTCCATAAATGAACAATTGAACAAATGTTCAAGCAATTGTTTGAACTCCTTGACAAAACTGGGGTTTCGGATAATCTTTAAAAGTTTTAAACGATTTGTTTTGAGGTTTTATGAAATATTTTGCAGTAATTATCTTAATTTTCTGGTCATGTGCGGCTTGCAATTCAAATGATCAGAAAAATGATACTGACAGTTTTGCCATCAACGATGCGGAAATAGACGCTGATTCTGTAAAAAAGGATACTGATTAACTGATTCCGGTCACGACAATGATGCTGATATTCAGGATAAAGATGTTTATGGAAACGATGATGATGGGGATCACTGGCCGCCGAAGGATGATAAGGAGCTGCCCGATCTGGCAGATGATCCATATGCCACATTCTATTCTGATTATGATAAGAATATTGCTTACGAGTATTACGGAGATTTTGATGTTGTTGCTCAAGATCTGGACGAAGTAAGAAAGATATATCTACGGACCGAGAAGTCCGAGAACATTTGTTCTTGGCATAAAAGGTGAGATATGAAATATAAACAACCAAAATTCCCATATTAATTTTTAAACTTGCAACATCTTTTTATTTTCAATACAATCAGCTGCTTAAGAGATTGTTGTCGGGAGATAATTATGAAAAGACTTTTGTTGATGGCAATTCTGTTTACTTTTATTTCGTGCAGTCTTGAAAAGTTTGAAAGACCTGAAACGGCAAGTGAAGAAGATACAACCGATAATACAGATCTTGAACATGATTTAACTGACGATCCTTTTCTTCCTGACTCCGATATTGAAGCTGATGATGAATATACTGCTGAAATTGAAGGAGTTGTATGCACGGGTCAGACGAAGTGCTATGATGACAACACGGAAATTGAATGTCCAAATGAAAACAGCAATTATTACGGACAGGATGGACAATATAGCACGGATAATTTATGTGTAAGTAAGAGTTTTTCGATAAAAGATAACGGTTCGGGGCCTGTTGCCATTGACAACAACACACACCTTGAGTGGCAGCAAATGTTTTATTTAAGAAAATATGAATGGGATCAGGCAGTTGAAAACTGTAAAGACCTGAATTACGGTGGTTTCGATGACTGGCGACTCCCAACCTATGAAGAGCTTTGGACAATCATTGATCTTGGAGCAGAAGAGTCTCCGGCAATTAACACCGATGTTTTTCCCTTTACACCTGCAGATTCTTTCTGGACATCTTCGGAAGATCCACTTGACAATGAAATCGGGTGGACAGTCGATTTTATTTATGGAGGTACTAGAGAGCGATACAAAAACAGCAGTCATTATGCACGATGTGTTAGAGGTCCCAAACTTTCACTCAATAATAATTTTTCAAATAAAACAATCAGAAACGACCGCATTATAGTCGATTCAACAGTAAATCTTATATGGACAGACACTCAGTTTACCAATAAAAACTGGAAAACGGCATTGATGACATGCGAGAGTTTAAACTACGGAGGAAAAGCTAACTGGCGTCTGCCTAACATAAGTGAGCTTAAAACTCTTGTTAACATAACAAAACAAGATCCTGCATCTGATATGTCAGGAATAACTTCTCAAAAACTCTGGTCATCTACAACGGATTCCATGTACTATGATTTTTATGGATTGACTGTTGATTTTGAAAGGGGAACCATCGAAGGAACAGTCAAGACAGAAAATGCCGATGTATTATGTGTAACAGGTGAGAACGACACAAACAACAGGACTTGTTTTTCAGACAAAGGATGTCCGGAAGAAAGAAGCTGTATCGGCGGCAAGTGTGCTCTTCCAGATTCATTTATTTCAAAATGGACAACAACCTATGACGGATATTCAGATGAAAACAGTATAAAACTTCCTCTGGTTGATAACGGCACATACAATTTTACTGTTTACTGGGGAGACGGAACAGAAAATAAAATCACAAAATGGAACGACCCTGCGTTATTACACCGTTATAACAAAAAAGGGACTTACACCATTGTCATTGAAGGTGATATCTCCGGCTGGCAGTTTTGTAATTTCAATGAAACAGAGGAAAAATGTGAAAACAGTGATTCCGGAAAAATCACAGAAATAATTCAATGGGGAACATTTTCCTTCGGTAAAACAGAATTTCAATTTTCCGGTTGCTACAATCTTGAAATTAAAGCAGCAGATTTGCCGGATTTAAGTGAAACAGAGAGTCTGAGAGGTGCATTTCAAGACTGTTACATACTTGTCGGAACTGATTTTTTCAAAAATTTGAATGTTTCCGGTATTAAAAACATGGGCGATATGTTTAATAACGCCAGAATTTTCAATCAGGACATTTCCGGCTGGAATGTTTCCAAAGTTACAGATATGAACAGCATGTTTAAGGGGGCCGTCTCTTTTAATCAGGATATTTCCGGCTGGGATGTATCAAATGTAGCCGACATGGGACATCTTTTCAGCGGAGCAAAAATGTTTGATCATGACATAACCGGCTGGAATGTTTCCAAAGTAACGAATATGAGCGGAATGTTTAACGGTCATGAATCTTTTAATCAGAATATTTCCGGCTGGAATGTTTCCAAAGTTACAGACATGAACAGCATGTTTAAGGGGGCTGTCTCTTTTAATCAGGATATTTCCGGCTGGGATGTGTCAAATGTAACCGACATGAGTTTTCTTTTCAATGGTGCAATCTCATTTAAAGGTGACTTAACAACTTGGAATGTTTCAAATGTAGTAAATATGTACAAAATGTTTTCTCATGCTTATTCTTTTGATCAGGATATTTCCGGCTGGAATGTTTCGAATGTAAAATATATGCAGGAAATGTTCTACAACACCACTCTTTCAACTGCGAACTACGATGCTCTGCTTAATGGCTGGAGCAAACTTATCCTTCAAAACAGTGTTGAATTTCATGGTGGGAACTCCAAATACAGTTCCTCTGGTGAAACATCAAGAGCTAAGATAATAAGCGATTTTAACTGGACAATAACTGATGGCGGTTTGACAGAATAACTCTCACTTTGAAAAAATGATCTTACCCTGTGCCCATTCGGCTGTGACTTCTTCTCCGTCGGATTTATAGAGAGTGCCGATTCCGTGAGGAGCTCCGTCCTTTATTTCTCCATCATACTTATCACCGTTGGGCCATGTGATAACGCCCGGCCCGTTAAGTTTTCCCAGAACAGCTTCACCTGTGTACACTCTGCCGTCGGTTGCAAATTTATATGTCCCCTGTCCGTGGAAAAGGTCTTTTTTAAAATCACCTGTGTATTCGTCTCCATTTGAAAAAACAATTGTCCCCTTTCCCTGTTTTGCACCATTAAAAAAGTCACCTTCATAAACTGTTCCGTCAGCAAGTGTAAGCTTCCCTTTTCCAGTGCGGCGGTCTTTTAAATAGTCGCCTTCATAAACAGAACCGTTATTGAATTTCATCACACCTTTTCCTTCTCTCTTTCCGTTGATGAAAGTTCCTTTATATTCACCAATGTTTTTATAGAAATATGTCCCTTCTCCGTCAATAATGTCATAATAAAAAGTTCCTTTATACCAGTTTCCGTTCCTGAAAATTATTTCACCGAAACCATGTTTTTTCCCTTCACTGAAATCCCCTTTATAAACCGTTCCGTCTTTATAGGTGAATGTTCCCGCTCCATCCATTTCATCATTTTTGAAAATTCCCTTGTATCTGTTCCCGTTTCTGTAAAGATATTCACCTTCTCCTTCCATTTTTCCCTTCCTGAAGCCCCCGATATATGTATCTCCATTTATCAGAACATGTCTTCCATGATCCACTATCGGGTCTTCTTTATTCTCCGGCTCGACTTTTTTTATCTTCATACTTTCAAGTTCAGCCATTTTCTCGGTATCGGGCTTTTCTTCAAATGTAGCACACGCACACAAAAAGAAGAACAGGATCGTTGCCGCAAAACTTTTTCTCATTGAACTCATCAGCTCCTCCTCTTTTTAGCTTTTCGACTCTCAAGGATCTTTACCGACTCCTCTTTTTTCTGTTGCAGCTCATCCATTTCAACCTGCTGAATTCTCCACATTTCAAGAATTCCGGAAGACAGCAATCCTTCAGACACTGCTTTTTTTACAGCACAGTCGGGCTCTGTATCGTGTATGCAATCAGAAAAACGGCAGCCGGCGGCAAGTTCAAGAATCTTTTCAAATCCTTCAGGGACTTCAGTTTCCCACATCTGAATTTCACGAATTCCGGGAGTATCTATAACTATCGCTCCGTTATTCAGAAATATCATATCACGCGATGAAGTGGTGTGTCTTCCTTTTTTAACAGCGCTGCTTATTTCAGCGGTTTTCTGTCTTTCTTCGCCAAGAAGCATGTTTATCAGCGTGGATTTGCCGACCCCTGATGAGCCCGTAAAAGCAGCAATCGTTCCTGTAACAAGAAACATATTAATAATTTCCAAAGTCTCTCTATTTGCTGATGATACCGCAAAAACTTCAACTCCTTCAGCCATATTTCTTACCTGCTGTGTCAAATGATCAGGATCACTGCAAAGATCCAATTTACTAAGCAGAACAACCGGTTTTATATTCCCTGCCCTTGCTGCCGAAATATATCGCTGAAGCCGTTTCAGATTGTAATTTTCATCAAGGGACATGACAACAAAAAGAATATCCAGATTTGCAGCAAGAACCTGCTCATCAATAACATTTCCCGAACTCCTTCTTGAAAAACAGCTTTTCCTTTCAAAAACGGAAAGAATATATGCCTTATCCCCTCTTAATGAAATTTCAACCATGTCGCCCACAGCCGGAAGATCTGATTTGAAAACAGAATTATATCTGAGCGAACCGGCAAGTTTCGCCTTAAACTCACCTTTTTCAGATAAAACTGTATAGTAATGTCTTCCGTGACCTGTAACCCGAGCAATAACACCCATTCCTCAAACTCCCCGAAAATCGTATACTAAATATCCACATTGCACAGGTTTAGTCAAGGTCTTGCATTAAATCTTTAATTATGTAACATCGTTTTCTGAATTAAGCTTGAGGAAAGCGATGAACAAAGTGATCCTGAAAACAGTCGGTTTTTTTAAACTTTACAGGCCTGATGTTCCTGTGATCGTTTTCCTTGGAACATTTGCCGGCAGAGTTTTCACCACAGGTTTTTCAGTTTTTGTGATATTTGAAGCTCTTTTCCTGTCGCTTTTTCCATATAATTTCGTTTATACGCTCAATTCAATAACAGATGTAACTGAAGATTCCATCAACAAACCGGGGAGACCCATTCCATCAGGACTGATTACAAAAAATGAAGCTTTGATCTGGCTTTTATTTCTCACCGTTATATCAGTCAGCGGAATATCTTTGATCTTCAAAGGAGTTGAGATGTTCCTTGCGTTTTTAATAATTCTTCTTGGATTCAGCTATTCAATGCCGCCTTTAGTAATCAAGAAAAGAGCTCTCCTTGCCCCGGTAATTACTGGCTGGGGAGTGACTCATCCTCTTTTCATAACAGGCGGAACGGCTCTTTTTCTTTTTTCGTCAAGTGTTATGCTCCACGCAATAGGAACAACATCACTGAAAGATCTGACTGATATTGAAGGAGACACTGCGGCAGGAAGAAAAACGATTTCTTCAACGAAGGGAATTCCTTCGGCAATAACAATGTCGCTGATTTTCAAAATATCTTCAATAATACTTTTTCAGTTTACTCAACACAAGATCGCATCAATAATTCCCCTTCTTTCGATCTTTGTTGTTCTTCATCACTATTTTTATCTGAGAAAAGATTTTGTAAGAGTGATCTACAAGAGAACGATCTGGACAACTGCGGCACTTTCGGTCTTTGTCATTGCATATGTTCAACTGTTCTGATCAATCAAATTGCATTATTCTTGCTTTTGCAGGAACATGATCTTTAGTTTCAGGAATAAAATATATTAGAAGACCCTCTCCATCAGACGCAGGTGAAAAGAAAACTTCTCCCGGTTCATCGAACTTTGTTTTTACGGGAAAATCAGATCCTTTCAAAATCACAAGTTCTCTTTTCTGATGAACATAACCAGTGTTTTTTTTCTCATTAAAGAAAATAGACACAGTTCCGTCTTTTACATTTAAAGGATGATATCCAGTTTCAAAGACAAGAGCTTTTTTTTCAACATCAAATCTGTAAATACTGGCCTGTATCATGTCACTGTAGGTTGTAAGGGTATGAATGAAAATCCTGTCATCTGAACACTGTATCGAAACCGGTCTTTCAAATGAACTACCCAAAGAAAGGATCTTTCCTATCAGATCTGATGAGGTTTCCTCTCTTATTAAGTAACTTCTCCAGCTATTAATATCCAATCCTTCTGACAATGACAAAAAATATCTTCTGCTGAGGTTCTCATTTTCTTCAAGCAGCAGCATCGCAAGTGAACCGTTTTTCAGAAAACAACCTGAAAAGATTGATGATACTGTTTCCGGAAGAGATGTCTCAACAATATTTTTATTATCTTTGACATCAAATATCTTTATTAAAAAACCATCCATATCCGATTTCTTTAAGCCACACATATTTTTCTTTATATCATATGCAAAAGGAAAACCTTCCTTAATGTCAAAATTTATTTTTTTCAATCCTTTTTCAGTTAAAAGAAAAAATTTTTCCGGATCTTCTCCTTCAGAAATTGAGATCATTCCTGGTAAAACAATTGAATAACTGCAATCACTACGGCTGCAAAATTGTAATGAATCCCTTGATTCAGAGCAACCGTTATGTGAAAACAAGAGAACCAGTAGAAATAATATGCGGGTAAGTTGTATGACAGACAATTTTAATGATCCGGGAATGATCAGTATTCCATTTTCTGAAGATCTGCTTCGGCTTTCTTATAATGTTCGTTATCTGCTGTAACAAGTTTAAGAATTGATCTCAGCAGCTCTTTTGCTTTAGTCGGGTTAAAGCTCTTCATTACAGAAGCTTTGTCATATATCCTTTTTACAAGTTTATCTTTTGAATCAAGCCATTCACGACATTCTGTTTTTTCAGAATCAAGGTCCGCACACTTTTCAAAAGCTTCGTTTGCAAGAATATAGTTGTCTTT
>JAGOEX010000136.1 GCA_017997475.1 bacterium | reverse complement strand
CTATCAACGGAAAGTGCAATGAGATAGTCATCCTCGCTGTAAGGGATGTTTACAAGAGCCCCGTAAAAGTAAGGATCTTCATCTTTTAAATACTCAGTGAATGCTTCCCAGTTGTATTCGCGAACCGGTTCATCAGGTGTATCAGGGGTCTTTGTTTCAAAGGAAACCGGTTTTTCCGGTTCCGGATCTTTCAAGGATACGGTTTCAGAGAGATTTTTTTTTTCCTTTTCCGGTTCATTGCCGTTTTTGTCAAGGTTAATTACGGACGCACCTTCAGAAAGTGCTTTGGCAAATGTCCTGAAATCATCCATTGTCGGAAAATTACAAGCTGTTATTACTGCCACTTCAAATATCATCAGGGCAAAATCAGATGTTTTTATTGATTCATGTTGCTCATTCCAGAATCTGAAGAGTCTTATCCAGTCAGGTGTCGAAGCCATCGCTGAGCATTTTTCTATCCACTCTTTCTCTTCTTTGGGGGATTCAAGATAATCATGATTCTTAAGTTCGCTGAAAAGAACGATGTGATGAAGAAGATATAAAATATCCTTTGCCGCTTTTTCAATTGATTTTCCATTCCGGTATATCTCTGTAACAAGTGCCACAGAGGTTGCCGGATCTTTTTTTATAACTGCTTCAATTATGCCGCGGATCTGTTTTTTGTCTGAACATCCCAGTATGAGAGAGCACTCCTGTTCTGTAATACTGCCGTCACCGAAAGTGATTAGCTGTTCGAGAATTGTCTGGCTGTCACGCATACTTCCTTCACCCTCTCTGGCAATTGCGTAGAGAGATTCCATATCATATTTGTGACCTTCAGAATCGAGTATCTTGGAAAGCTGTTTCGCCACATCATCAAGCGAAAGCCGTCTCAGATCGTAACGCTGACATCTGCTTAGAACGGTGGCAGGTATTTTCTGGTGATCTGTAGTCGCAAGGATGAAAATGGTGTGGGAAGGCGGCTCTTCGAGTGTTTTGAGAAGTGCATTGAATGCCGACTTTGAAAGCATGTGAACTTCATCGATTATATAAACCTTGAATTTTGATTTAACAGGATAATAGGAAATATTTTCCTTTATGTTTCTCACATCATCGACAGAATTGTTAGAAGCGCCGTCGATCTCAACAAAATCAGGGCTTCTTCCTTCCATTATTTCAATGCAGTTTTCACATTTGTTGCACGGTTCACCGTCACTTTGCAGATCAAGACAGTTCACACTTTTAACAAGAATCCTCGCGAGTGTGGTCTTGCCGGTTCCTCTGATTCCGGTGAAAAGGTAAACAGGAGCGATCCTTTTGTTGAGAACAGCATATTTCAGAGTTTCTGTTATGTGGTCCTGACCGACAACCTGTTCAAAGCGCTGAGGTCTCCATTTTCTTGCAACAACCTGATAACTCATTATTCCACCTTAATAAAAAATTAAGCACACGGCATTATATAAAACAGTTCAAAGCTGTAAAGAAAAAGAGAATACGGTTTTTTTTATATAATCAATTGAAATTTTTCAATTCGATCAATAGCTTTATTTATGAATACAGGTTTCATGATTTTTGCTTTTCTCGAATTCCAAGATAAAACTGCGTTTATTATGGAGGGTTTATTGTTAATATCTAAGTGGTTGTTTTTAATTACCCAGAAAACGGTGGAGAGCAATTCCATGCCAAAAGGAGTTTCGAATCCTTCAATAAATTCTTGAACTTTCTTGAGACGATTAAGAGATTGATGAGAATCAAAAGAGTTTTTTATAAAATTCTCAGATTCAACAATAGCATTGGGAAGCAAATTTATTATTGTATCTGGTTTGTTTCTTGACCCATCTCTAAAACCCTGAGTGTAATATCCTTCAAAAATATTCAGAACATGACGAATTTGATCGGCATATGGACCATATTCGCCTTTTTCGTATTTAAGGTGAAGCGGCTCTCCAAATTCCTGCAAAAAGAAACAAAGCTTCTGTACTTCTAGTAATGTCAGTTCATACCCTAGAATACAATACCTCTTAAAAAGTTTTAGCATTATTGCTCTTGAAAAAGTCATTTTTATAGTTTTCCCTGGGGCTTTCGAGAGAATTTCCGGAGCTCCTGAAGGTTCATAAATTTCTATATTTAAACTATTAAATTTGCTGAGTGAATTTATAATCTTAGATTTTACAATATTCCAATCCAGTCCACCATTACCACAACCGAGAGGAGGAATTGCGATCGAGCCAATTCCAAGCTCAAATATTGTTTTTTCTAAATCAACAAGACCCCGTTCAATATATTCCATTTTTGATGGGTTCTTCCAATCATTTTTGGTGGGAAAATTTATTATATATTTTGGACCGAAAATAGCATTATTATGCCAGACATGCATTTTCCCGATCATTACGATTCCTGATTTGCATGCTTTTTTATAGTCAACAAACATCATTGGAAAAACTTCTTTGAACTGCAATGCGATTCCTTTCCCCATTACACCTTTTGTATTAACAGTATTAACAATAGCATCAGCTTTTGATTCTAAAATATTTCCGCTTTTTATTGAAATCAATACGAGTTCCTCCGCTAGTAATACCATTTAGGTTTAACCGAAACAGCCAGATTAATTTTAGCCATTTCTAATATTTTATGAATTTTTCTTTCCATCTCTTCGTTTATGACAGATATTTCAATAAAGGCAGAAAACGGAACAGATTTTTCAACAAGAAATTCAGCTTGTTTCCTTCTTTTCCGATCACTGTCTTCTAAAGTATTATGCCAACTCCAATCATTAATCAGATTCCAATCAACTTTGTCCATATCATTTAAATTGTTATAAAACTCTGATATCGCTTCTACCGCATGTCCATCTGTGAAACACCAGTTTCTTTGACATGTTGTTAGATTTTCTGTTGTTGTAATAAGATAAATTATGGATTCTTGTCCATAAGAACAGTCATCGACAGATCCAGTATGAACAGAAAAAAGCATCGGAGAACGGGTGGTAAAGTAAAATGGAACAAAATCTCCGAGGGTTTTTGGCAAGTATAATGGAACCTTTGTTGCCATTCTTCTATCTTTCAGTGGTTTGTGAGCAATATTTGCGGAAGAAAACCCCTGAATTATTCTTTCCCTGTCGCACCATAATCCACCCGACTTAATAATTGCATAAAGATTATCCACATGAGTAATATGAAAAAGAGGAATCTGATTCGGATTATGGGGCACGATATTTTTCACTCCAGTAAATTCAACCATTTCGTTCAACAATATAAAGCGGTTCTATTTTTAACACAACCCTTTTTTTATAATCATTTCTGCATTTAGTTTTCCACTTTTTTGAAATAGCTTTGTCGGAAAATTTTTAAGTTTGGATTCCTTAAAAGCAGTCATGATTTTCAGCAAACCTTCTGAATCAATTAGTGAAAGATTTAAGTCTCGATCGTATTCGCAATATTCAATGAATTCATCGGTGAATCCTTCTGAAACCAAAATTGTCCACTCAACCCGCAAACCATTATTGGCACAATGATCAACATAAGACTTTATTTGTCTGCTAACAATGGAATACTTTGAAAAATCACCTTCTTTTATGGTTTTGCATTCAATTAAAATGACAGAATTCTCTCCGAGATCTAACAATATATCTATTTTGTTTTTCGCACTATTTATATCATTTCTACGAGTTTCGTTTACATTGTATCCAAGATTTTTAAATATCTCCTTGGTTATCTCTTCATATTTAGACCCTAACTCGCTTTCTTTTATGGTCAGTCCTTTTTCTTTTAATCCATTGAAATCTCGTCGTCCAATTAGAGGATAGTTCTCAATAAACAAGTTATTCATGTCTCGGTAAGAAGAAAGAATATTGTTTCTCACATTTCCTTTCCATTTTATATGCTTATCTATTGCAAACTGTTTAAGATTATCTTGATCAACAAGATCCAATATGTCCAAAGGTTTGATATTATAATCCATCAACAGATCAATATTGCAGATGTTTTCTTGAGAAAGCTCGAACGCTTCTTTTATTGATTCACAAATAAATGGATGCTTTTCAGTTAAGTCTTTTATCAAGTTTTCATATCCATCTATTGAAATCCCAATATTTTCATCCAGTTCAATTTTGCTAAAATGTTCAATTATCTTTTCAATTCTTTCATCAACAGTGGCCCCTATTTTTTCTATAGGCAGTTCGAGATCATTAATAATTTCCTGAAGTCTGGATTTTTTATCTGTTTTAGAAGTTTCATTCTTGAAAATATCGTTTGATAGAGTTCTTTTTATACTTAATCCTTGTTTTATAATATTTTTTATCTTGTCATCTGTTTTAGAAGATTCAATCGCAAGTCCGTGTTTTTTACAAATTCTATTTAATTCCGGTTCAGTTAGAACGAGTAAAATTCTTTTGAAATATTTGTTCGGTAATTCTCGACCTGATTTTTTCCTAATAATGCTAATGATTTCATCTGGAAAATATATATTAAGTGTTTTCTTGTTGAAAAAAGCAACTCCGATTTCTTTTAGTGAGTTGATAATATCATCGATCTCCAGTCTTTTAAGGTGTGTTATTGAATAAAAAATCATTCTTGTTTCTTCAGAAGATAATTCTAAGCAAGAGGCAAGAGTGTTTAAAATGCTTTTTTCTTCATCTGTTATTTTATTTTCTCTATTTATGAGAGAATCATTCTCATAAGCGGTTTCAACGCACATTTTATAAATAGTGTAATCTCTTTTTCTCTCAAAATTAAGTTCATTGTTTTCTTCTTCCAATTTCGGCAAAAAAAGATCAATATTGTTCTTGAGTTTTTCAACTTCATTTTGGTACAATTTCTGAAACCAGGAGTAATGCATTATTGAATTTCCGTCACGAGAAATTATGTCACAAATGATGTCGAACTGAAAGGAATTATAATTGAGTGTTTTTTCGAATAAGTTTTCAAATTTATCCTGAGAAAAATTAAATAATTTTACGATATTCTCATTTTCAATGTTTTTAAGAGGGCATCCATTCTTTTCCAAAATTTCTCTAATTTCGTTATTGCTGGATTTTAAATCGTTAGAAAAATTATCAATAAGTTTTAAAAAAGAACTCTTTTCCATCTGATTTACAATGTCCAACACTTTTGATAGTTTCATGGAAATCTCCTAAAATTTAATTGTCATTTCCTGTCGGCGGCACAGCGGAAGCCGAAGTCAATTGCCGGGTCATCGAGTTTACAGGCGCTTCTGAAAGCGGTTCTGACCCTTCTTTCATCGTAGAGATAAGAGCCGCCTCTGCAAACCTTGAACTTGTCATATTCCGGCTCATCCGGCCCTTTCACATCTCTATCTTCTGCTGAGGGATCTGAATAGAAATCCTTCTGATACCAGTCACTTACATATTCTGAAACATTTCCGCCCATATCAAAAAGTCCAAGTTGTGAAATACCTTCAGGGGTTGTTCCGATGGGGAAGGTGACTCCGTATCCGCAACCGGATGAAACTGTTTTTATAATGGCATGATCACAGTCGGGAACTGGCGAATCTCCCCACGGATATATCTGGACATTTCCGGCTCTTGCCGCTTTTTCCCATTCCGCTTCAGTCGGCAGACGCATTTCGGCCCATTCGCAGAAAGCTTTTGCTCCGTACCATGTCACACAGTTTGCGGGATGATTCTTTCTTTCGCTGTTGCCGATGTTGCAGGAATAAGTTTCCGTTGAAGTCCTGTAGTGCGGTTCATCAGCATTGTTGTTGTTGCAAGCACCTGCCGCTATGCACTGCTCGAACCTTTCCGTATTTACTTCAAACTTATCGATAGCATATTCAGAAAGCCGCGGTTCATGAACAGGAATGTTGTCTTCTTCGCAGTATCCTTCCTTATCAATGTCACAGCCCATTTTGAACCATCCATCCGGAACAACGGCATAATTCAGTGTGCAATCACCTTCGTCGACCCATTTTCCATTCCTGCAGATCTGTTTCAATACCCGTTTGAAATCACCGGGACACATTTTGTACTGCTGGTCCCCTTCATAAAGCACAGCTCCTCCCGAGTAGCAGAACGATTCAGCAAATTCGTCAGTGATCTCTCCTGACTCATTCGACTCATCATTCAGTTCATTGTCCGGCAAAGTTTCATCGTTATCGGGAACAGTGTTTCCATCATTTGTATTATTGTTGTCAGGTTGTGTTTCGTCTTCCTCCACTCCGCACGAGAACAGAATGAACGCAGAGAGGATGAGTAAAATAAGATGTCTGTACATTTATTGCCCCTGTTTTCTTGTAATTTTTAAACACATCTCTTTTAACAAGTGTTCTTTTGAAAAAGGTTTCGAAACATATCCGTCCATTCCGGCAGACAGAAATTTGTCCCTGTCCGTTTTCATTGCATAGGCGGTAAGAGCTATCGCAATTGTTCTGTAACCTTTATCGGTTTCAAAATCTCTTATTTTCCTTATGGCTTCGACACCGTCCATCACAGGCATCTGAATGTCAAGCAGAAGAAGATCAAATCTTTCGAGCTTATATATTTCAAAAGCTTCAAGACCGTTATTGACATTTGTTATTCTGCACCCTTCCTTTTCAAGGTATCTGTTGACCAGTTCCTTGTTGACCGGGTTGTCTTCTGCAAAAAGTATTTTTAATCCTTTAAGGCAGCGGGCTGTTTCTATTACAGTTTCGAAAGAGTCAAAAATATCATTATCTCCGGTTGCTTCTATCGGTATATTGAAAGAAAATGTAGTTCCTTTTTCAGGTATGTTGGACCGTACGCTGATACTGCCGCCCATCATTTCAACAAGTTTTTTTGTTATTGAGAGCCCCAGCCCCGCTCCCTTGTATTTTTTTCTGAAACTTGAGTCTATCTGAGTGAATTTTTCAAAGACAATTTCCATCTTTTCTTCCGGTATTCCTATGCCGCTGTCCCTTACATCAATATTCAGCATTCCGCTGTAATTCTTGCAGGTGACGGTTACTTCTCCGATTTCAGTGAATTTTACTGCATTTGAAAGAAGATTGTTGAGTATCTGCGTCATTCTGAGTTGATCGAGCATTATTATTTCAGGTATTGACGGATCTATTTTAACTGATATCTCAAGGCCATCCTTTTCTGCATAACCTTTTACAGTTTCTGTTATGTTTCTGATCAGTTTGCCGAAGTTGACAGGTTTTTTCTCAATTGAAACATTGCCTGAATCAATAACGCTTAAATCAAGAATATCGTTAATTACCCCCAGAAGTGTTTCACTGCTTTTTTCGGCATAGCCCAGATACTCTTTCTGTTCTTCAGTAAGCCCGGTTTCGTGAAGGAGCGAATGCATTCCCATTATTCCGCT
>JAGOEX010000135.1 GCA_017997475.1 bacterium | reverse complement strand
TTCTTCATCAGTAATTTCTTCGTCAGAGGTCTCATCGATTGCTGTATCGTAAAGGGTCAGAGTCGGATCTCCGTAATAATTCAGCATATATTTGTGATCAAGCACTCTGCCTGCCGGATTTTTTCCGAATTCATACTTGTAATCATAGAATATCTTTCCTGCATATCCGCCGTTTATCAGCCCTTCAAAGAAAACAACACCAGCCGTATCTTCGCTCACTGTCGACAAGTCCATTTCTGAAGAAAAATCCGTCCATTTTGTTGAAGAAGGATCGGTGACACTTGTTGAACTTATTATTCCGACCGCCGCACCGTCTGCAAGGAAACGGTGTGTGATCGAACCGGGAGAATTTACATTCCCGACAAGACAGCTGATCGCAACAACAAATCCCGGTTGGCCGCTGTATATTTCTTTTGCATCAGAAGGATCGACCATTTGATAACTTTCAACTTCATCGTTTTCACCGAGATTGTTGTTATTTGTGTCTTCAAGCCAGACGGTTCTTGCAACAGTTGTCGGAAAGCCGTGACCGCCCCAGAAGATCATTCCGTAACCTTTTTTCCATTCATCAACAATATTTTCTCTGTTCAGCGGTCTATCAAATTCATAGCGGCTCGGATAATGCCCTTCAGCTTCATAAAGTCTTGTATAGCTTATATCACTATGATTTTTCAGAATATTGTGAATAAACCACTCGCTTGTTTCAGCAGTTTCCTTGTTTTCGTGCATCGTCTGGAAAACTTTATATCCGTCAAACCAGATGAATGACATCGGGAACAGTATTTTTTTTCTGTAGGCGATTTGTGCTTCTTCCATTTTCATATAATTAATGATGTGCCCAATTGTTCCATCAAGCTCCTCTATTTCTCCAAAATAAACAGGAATCCTGCCAGTATAAATTTCAGCGTTAAAATCAACTCCGCCAGTTTCCAGATCAAACGGAGCTTCACCCACGATACCGTCATCATTCAGATCAAATTTCCCGCTCAGGTCCGAATAATAAAGATCTGTCGGTATTTTTGTGCATGGATAGCCCGTGTCGGCACATGGATCAGCAACATCAGGTCCGCCCGGCATTGCAACTACCATCGGGATATCACCCATTTTTGGATTGGGATCCCCGATAAGCAGAAGAAATGAATAACCTGAGCTGTTTTCCTTCAACCATGACCGTATCAGTTGCGCTTTTTCATATCCTTTCAGCTCTTCGCCGCCGAAATCTTTTTCAGTTGCAATTTTTACAGTAAATCCACGGTTTTCTTTTTCTTTAATGAATTCATCGAGTTTTTCTGAGTTCAACCGGATATTCTCGGTTGTCGCTATTATCAATCCCTTAGATATTTCCTCAGCATATGATTCCCTTAAAAACAGCAGGAGTGCAAGAAAGGGGAGGAGTATTTTTAAAAAATTCTGTTCCATGACTACCTCCGTCATTGAATAACTGTTTTGTCGAACTCTTCGCAGTCTGCCGCCGGTGTATAACTTGTTGAACTGTAACTTGCACAATAACAGAGCTCTGAAACATCCTCGACATTGTTAGATTCCAGAAGATAATCCTCATCGTCATCAAGAGCCGTATTTACAGCTCCCTGAAATATTTCGCCCTGTGCAAATTCGACATTGTTCTTAAAACACAGGAACATCTTTGAAGCAGGCGTCTTGGCAGGAGCTGCAATTACGCAGACTTTCTGAAGAGTTTTACCGGTTATCTGCTTTTCTTCAACACTGTAGACAACTGTTGCGGCACTTTCATGAGAAAGAACATCTTCAATGTAAATGCTTTCTTTTCCATCTGACAATGCTTCTGTCAGGAGCGATTTCGGTACAATAGCCTGAAAATATTTATAACTGTAATGGGTTTGTCCGGTAATCATCTGAATGTCACCCGCGGAATCTATAGTTATCACATCCTGTACAGAATCATTTGCCGACTGGATCTGAAAAAGACTGTCTAGTGCAACAGAGTTTTCACCCAGCTTCAATTCGGACTGACCGATTGTGGATGTATCGCTCTGTGCAGGACTTATTTTTCCTTTAACTTTCATTATTCCGTACTTTTCTGAAAACGGGGTCATGAAACCTTCAGGCATTTCACAATCAAACTGTGTGACATCCTTTACCATTTCCGCTTCATACTCTTCCTTGGTTAAAGGTTCTCCGTTGATCGAGAAAGAGCAGAATTTACCTTCATATTCTGTAAGATTCTTTGTAACTTCGGGGTCAAGCTCTGTTGTCACTTCAACATTTCCCCATGCAAGCATTGTCTCTTCTGCAGCAAAATCCTTGTTTGAGCTGTGATTTATAAAGAACCTTGATTTGTTTTCGGCCGGGGACATTCCGATAAGGCATCTTCTGTATACTCTTGAACCGTCCGCTCTTGCTTTGACATAATATTTGTTGATATTAACTCCTGCTTCAGCATCCGCAGAACTGAACTCTCTTATATTATTCTTTTTTAATTCCTTTAACTTATCAGCATTGAACGAATTAATAAAAATATAATATGTCTGCAATCCGTTCTCCTGTGCAACTCCGCCTGCTGAAATAACTGCGACAACAGTCTTTCCCCTTTGATTTTCGGGTGCAGTTTCAGGATATGTGTAAGTATATGATGTCGGAATATCATTCAATGTCAGGTCAAGGTCGCCCATTTTCAAGGTAAGCTCCATCGAACCTTTCTGCTCATCATCAGTGTTTATAACCTCATATTCGTTAATATATCCCTTGAAAGTATACTGTACATTTAAAGGATTACTGAAAAAACTGTCATCAGGTTTTGTGGGGAGCGGAGCTTCATCATCAACAGAATCTTCATCGGGTTCATTTTCGGTAACAACGGAATCTTCATCATTCTGGGACTCATTGTCATTTTTCTGTGTGTTTTCACCTCCGCAGCTTAAAAAGAAGATAAAAATAAAAACGGTAATCATCAAACTAATGGACTTTTTCATAACGACCTCCATAAATTAAAAAACAAACCGAACAATCGGTCAGTATTATGCAGCGGCTGTGCCATACTTTTATTATCTAATGAAATTAATAGCTTACAATGATGTCTTTACAATCATTGTTTTTTGCACATAATCTATAAAGCTGTTTTGGAGTATAATGGTGAATAAAAGAACAATAAAAGCGTCAGATAAAAGAATGCTCAAAGGAATAGAAATGAAGGAGAAAATTCTTCATTCAGTTCTTGAGATCGTAGGACTGAAAGGAATTCAGAATCTTTCGGCAAGTACAATTTCAGAAAAAGTCGGAATATCAAAAGCCAATATATTTCATCACTTTAAAAGCATGAAAGAGATACGGGTTGAATCAGCACTGTATTTTCTCAAGATAATCAGACCTCAGGCAATTGAGGAAAAAGAATATTCAGATCCCCGTATATATCTTATCGAGCTGATGGACGGAATATCGGATTTTTTAGAGAAAAATTCAGTACTTGTAAGAGGATATGGCACAATTTTCAGTAACGAGTCACTGTTAGATGAAGAGTTTATGAAACTTATAGACAGAACTGTTCAGAACAATAAAGGGATGGTGAAAAAGAAGCTCAGAGAGATAATGAAACTTGATGAAAATAATAAAGCTACAGAAGAAATCCTTTTCTGTCTCGACATCGCAAGAGAAGGTTACATCACCTATCTTGCCGACAGTTTCATGAAAGAGAGAGTGCTTGCATCGTGGACAGTTCTGATCGATCTAATGCTTGGAAAGATTAAGGGATTTCACTAAACTGACATGTCAGTCTAATTTTTTTGACAAATACTTTTTCTGCCGTTATACTTCACCTGTAAATTTATCTTTGGGAGGGGTGAATGAACGGTTTTATTCAGACAGGCGTAAGAAATGTTAAGGGCTTTACAAGATGGTTTGACATACCTAAAGGGAGGACAAGGTTCATGGTTGAAAAAAGCTGGAAAAAAGATTTAAAAGCTGCGATTGAGAATGGGCTTCTCGACATTGACATGATCTATGTTTTTGATGCACTTCTACACAGTGAATTTTCCTTTGACATAACGGTTCATGACAAACCGTATCCGCTTTTTTTCCATGCGGCTGTAAGAGGAAATACGAAAGTTGTAAGGTTTCTTGTTGAAAACGGACATGTTGATGTCAATCAGAAAGATCAGCGTGGCTGGACGGCAATGGATTATGCTCAAAAATGCCGCCGTTATGATGTGATCCATTATCTTGTCGAAGCAGGATCAATTCATTGAGTTTATTCCAGATAACAAATTAAAGCTCTAAATATTGACTTATTCCACTATGTCCTTAAATTAAATGATGTAAAATTGATCTGAATTTTGAAAGCGGAGGAATCAATGACACAACCTGTTGAAATCAAAAATGTCACAAAGACATTCCGTCATCCCATGAAAGTATGGGACACTATCGAGGCGGTAAAAGACTTCTCTTTTTCTGTTCAGACTGGTGAGATCGTGGGATTTGTCGGTCACAACGGTGCCGGTAAGACCACAACGATCAAAATGCTGATGGGCTTTATTGCGCCTACTTCGGGAGAGATCTCGATCTTCGGGCATAAGCCGGGAAACAGAGAGGTGAGGTACAAGATCGGTTTTCTTCCCGAAAGGCCTTATTTTTATTCAGAACTTACAGCGATGGATGTCTTAAAGTATTTTGGAAAACTGTCAGGGATGAAAGGTTCCAATCTGATTGACAGGGCGGAAAAAGTTCTAAGAAAAGTAGGCATTTATAATGACCGCAACAGAAAACTGTCGGGTTATTCAAAGGGGATGCTTCAGCGGATCGGTCTGGCACAGGCACTTATTCATGACCCCGAACTTGTAATAATGGATGAACCGATGAGCGGGCTTGACCCGATAGGAAGAAGGGAAGTCAAAGAGATAATTAGAACATTGAGAAAAGACGGGAAAACAGTAATATTTTCAAGTCATATCTTAAGTGATATTGAGAACTTGTCAGACAGAGTGCTCATTATTGAGAACGGAGTTAAAAAGAGTTTCGGAACAGTCAGAGAGATAATCCAGCCCGAAAACATAAAATATTCAATTGAATTCGGATGTGCTGACGCAATGAAAGATTCGGCATTCTCACTTTTCAAAGGGATAAAAGTCGTTTCCGACAGGTTTGTGATCGACTGTGAAAACATTGGTGATTTCAATTCAAAACTTTCCGCAATAGTTCAGAAGGGTTACACAATTTACGATGCAAAGGGGGTTTATCCATCACTGGAAGAGATCGTTTTCAAAGGTTCTGCGGAGGTGGGTCATGAATAGAATATTCAATGTTTCATATTATACTTTTCTTGAGATGGTGAGAAATAAAGTTCTCTATATTCTTCTCTTTTTCGCCATTTTCATTTTTGTTCTCGGAATTGCCATCACTCAGATGACAATAGGCGATGAACTTAATATTATCAGTGACATAGGACTTGGAACGATTGAAATATTTTCAACAGTCCTTTCCATTTTCCTCGGCATTTCACTCGTTCAGAAAGAGTTGTCGCTCAAAACCCTTCATCCGCTCCTTTCCAGACCGCTTTCAAGGGCGGAGTTCATTCTGGGGAAATTTTTCGGGATGATCCTTCTCATTGTTGTTGAAATTGCTGTTATGTGTCTCATTTTTGCGGCACTTCTTTTTGTTTACGGCGGAATTGACAGATTTATCGGTTATATGCCTGCGGTTTATACGATATTCCTACAGACTTCGACGATAATTGCTGTTGCGGTTTTATGCTCGACACTCACTGAGCCTGCGGTTGCGGCAATGCTCACCATTTCTTTTTATCTGACAGGTGCAACTTCATATAATCTGGTTTATGCAATCACCAGCAGAACTTCTGAAACAATGGCGAAGATTATCACAGCGCTGCGTTATATTCTTCCTGATTTCAGCCACTTCAATATAAAAGATAACCTTGTTTACGGCAGAGGACTTGAAGGTCTTAGCATCGGGTTTGCATCGTTTTATGCCCTTTTCATAGTTGTGATAGTACTTTCTTTAGCGATAATCTTCTTTAATTCCAAAGAGATCAACTAACCGTTCTCTGTCAGTTTTAAGAGTCCCTTACTTTTATATGGGAAATTTAATCACACCTCTCAAAAAACTTGCGGAATGACTGTATTCATATAAAATTTGTCAGTTTGTTGACAGAATTTACCATAATTTGGTCATTTAGTGTGTTTTTTACACAGGAGTTGTTGAATGTGGTACAATCGGTTTTATCAGAATAACTTTGAAAACTATCTTAAAAACGGAAAGGTTCTTGTTATTTATGGACCGAGAAGAGTGGGAAAAACTTCTCTGGTCAGAAAATTTACTGACTCTTTTAATGGCAGGATTTTTGCAGGTGCAGGAGAGGATGCTGTTTTAAAAGAAGTGATTAATTCAGGGAATATTGCTTCAATGAAAGCTGCTTTTTCAGGATATGAAATCGTTTTTATTGATGAAGCTCAGATGATTCCTGATGTTGGAACCGCATTGAAGATCATGGTTGACCACATACCGGAAATTAAAATAATAGCCACGGGTTCATCTTCTTTTGATCTGTCCGGAAAGCTTGGGGAACCTCTTACAGGAAGAATGAAAACAATGCTTCTGTTTCCCGTTTCAATGTCTGAAATCAGCAAAAATATCGGTGGCATGGAGATTCTGCAGAACCTTGAAAATTATCTTATTTATGGAACATATCCCGAAGTATTAACTGCGGTAAATAATGAAGAAAAGCAGGACTATTTAATTGAGCTTAAGAATGCATATCTTTTAAAAGACATTCTCTCTCTTGAAAACATAAGAAATTCCGATAAATTGATGGATCTTTTGCGGCTTATTGCTTTTCAGATAGGTCATGAAGTATCACTGAATGAACTGGGCAAACAGCTTGGGATGTCAAAAAACAGTGTTGAAAAATATCTTGATCTGCTGGAAAAAACATTTGTAATAAAGAAAGTTAGAGGATTTTCGAGAAACTTAAGAAAAGAAATCGTAAAAAATTCAAGGTATTACTTTTTAGATAACGGCATTAGAAATGCAGTGATAAACAATTTCAGTCCTCTGAATTTAAGAAATGACGAAGGGATGCTCTGGGAGAATTTTCTTTTTATTGAAAGAATGAAAAAACAGAGCTATGCAGGGAAACATCCCAATTATTATTTCTGGCGGACTTATGATGGAAAAGAAATTGATATGATTGAAGAAGAAGCCGGAGTTTTAAACGGATTTGAATTCAAGTGGGGAAATAAAAAAGTGAAACCGCCTCAACTATGGAAAGAAACATATCCCGACTCAACATATCAGAT
>JAGOEX010000134.1 GCA_017997475.1 bacterium | reverse complement strand
ACACAGATCGGTGAGGCGATAGTTGATCTGACCACTTTTATTGATATGAATGTCAGAACCGGAAAAATGAGTGATGAGGAATGCAACGGGACAAATGCAGCTGAGTTCATAAAGTCATCAAAAACCGTTAAAGCAGTTCCTCCTGAAGGTGTTGACAGCTTTACCGATGTCGAATTTATTTCAGTAAAACAGGGAACTGAAGTGTTTTTCAATGTTAAATTTTATAATGATTTCTGCGAGAACACAACAGAAGAACCACTTGAATTTGAAGCACTTGTCACAGTTCTCGGCAATGGATCATTCCTTTCAAGCAGGATAGTCACCGTAATCGTCCCTGTGAACGCCAACAAATAAAGATTCACACCAGAGTATTCATTGATTCGTATTTGATGCCGTATTTTTTACAGATCATATTTGCAGAAATTCTTCCTGATTCATAGATGGTCGGAAGGCCGCTTCCGGGGTGTGTTCCGCCGCCTGTGAGATATACATTTTCAACATCCTCAAACTGGTTATGCGGTCTTGAATAAAGCATCTGTCCAAGATTGTGCGCAAGGTTGAAAGTCGCTCCGTTATAGACATTGTAATCGTTCTGCCAGTCAAGAGGAGTTATCACTTTCTGTGCCTTTATATGATCTTTGAGATCTTTCATAACTGTCTTTTTTATAACTGTGTCAATGACAAGCTCTGTATATCTTTCCTTCTCTTTTTCCCAGTCAACATCAGCTTCAAGGTTTGCAACTGGAACAAGGATATAAAGAGCGCTGTGCCCTTCCGGAGCGTTGGTTTTATCTACTCCTTCAGTGTTTCTAACATAAAACGACATATCATCGCTGAGTTTGAGATTCTTAAAGATGTCATCGACATTGGTCCTGTAGTCATCTGCAAAATAAATTGCATGATGCGGCATGTCATAAACCTTGTCTATTCCAAGATACAGCATGAAGATCGAACAGGAGTATTTCATTGATCTTACTTTCTGCGGAGTATATTTCTTTAACACTCCTTCATCAAAAAGATGAGTCATGGCATAGCCGAAATCGGCATTTATGATGACTTCATCAGCCATCGTCTTCTCACCGTTTTCAAGTTCAACTCCGACTGCCTTGCCATTTTCTGTGATAACTTTCTTAACCGGTGTTGAAAGATGCAATTTTGCACCGTTCTTAACTGCAACATCGGCCATTGCATGAGAAATTTTGCAAAGTCCCCCTTCGACATGATAAATTCCGTAAGCGTGTTCGATGTATGATATCAGAGCAAAGGCCCCGGGGCATTCCCATGGTGACATTCCGAGATACTTTGCCTGGAATGTGAAGGCAAGGGCGGCTTTTTCTTCATTAAAATAACCGGTAAGAACATCCATCAGAGATTTACCGAGCGAAAAATGGGGAATTGCATTGATAAACTGCTTTGAGAAGTAATCTGTTATTGATCCGTACGGCTTCTGAAGACATGCGAACATCTTTTCAAACCTTGTCTTTTCGCGCTTTAAATATTCTTCCATTCCTTTTTCCTGACCTGGAAAAAGTCTTTTGATCTCACTTTTCATAAATTCATGGTCACTTGATGGATTTATTGAATCTTTTTCATCATATACGAGCCGGTACATCGGCTCGATCTTCTGATAGTTCAACAGTTTTTCACCATCAGCTCCGGCTTCCATAAAAACTTCATCAAGAACATTCTTCAGCATGAGAAATGTGGGGCCAGTGTCAAAAGAGTATTCTCCAAGCCGGATCTCTTTGTTCCTGCCACCGACTTGATCATCCTTCTCAAAAACGGTCACATCGAATCCTCTTTTCGCAAGGATCATAGCGCTTGTAAGACCACCCGGTCCTGCACCGATAACAATTACATGCTTTTTCATTTCTTACTCCCTGATAACATTAAATATTTACGGCACTCTGCATTCCTGAACAATTTCAAGATCATCAACTGAATGAAGGTTTTTTGCAGCCCCCGTCGAACCGCTGAAAACAATGTATCCCCCTCTGAATGAAAAACCTTCAATGTCGTTATCTATCAAGGTGTTCCCATCCATTTTGACTGTAACTTTGCTTCCTGATGTTGTGACTTCTATGCTGTGCCACAAGCTGTCCTCAAGAAAAATGTTCTTCCAGAGTTGATGTCCCCCCGGATCTCCGTTTAAGTTTACTGCAATATGATTTTCAGTTGTCGGATCGTCAAGACCCTGTTCGCTGTTATACCATGTGTCAAACTCGATATGGAAAGCATCAACTATCGTCTCTCCTCCGAGTCCGCAATATTCACCTGCCACTCCGTATCCGAGACAGCCGCCGGTTTTCACAGCGGCGACATAATCGGCAAGTGCAACAGCATTTTCTGAATCAAAGACAGTCATCGCAAATCCGTCTGCTCCTGAATCCCCAGGAACTGAAGGTTGACCAGTCCTGATATCCAGTTTTATAGTTATGTCACCGGGGTACACTTTCATCAGATTGTTGTATATAACTCCTCTTTTGTTGTAATCATCTCCTGTCAGTTCAAGCCACCCGTTTGAACCGTCTGAATCGCGGTATGCATCTCCGGACAGCATCCATCCTTCGCCAAGAACAGGATCATTAAAATCCTGAATCTTTCCAAAAGGATATGTACATATTCCAAAAACTTTTTCCTGTGACATGAATTCTGTGTCATCGGGTGCTTTTAATGTAAGGCGTAATGCAAAATATGCGGCATCATTTTCAGGGATAGTGTGCTGAAATTCGGTTATACCTGAACTGTCCGGCTTATCTTCCACCAGAGTTGTCCATGTTCCTGAATATTTCTTTATCTCCCATTTTACATTCAACTGATCCGGCGGATATTTTGTGTCACTCACTTCACCTTTTATCTGGAAAGGTTTCCCTGCTTCGTGGATTGAAGAATATCCCGGAAGAAGGATCACGGCTGTCATCACTCTCCCTCCGTCATCGTTCTTTTCAGCATCTTCGTCAGGAACTGCAATATCATCACTGCTGTCAACATCAACTGTCTCTTCATCATTTTCATTATCACCATTCTGAAAAAGATCTGAATCTTCAGACATCACAGTATCATCATCCTTTTTAACAATATCGTCATCATCAGAAGTGTTATTGTCCGGAAGCCCTGTATCTCCGCTATCTCCTGAATCACCGCTATCCCCGCTGTTTCCAGTGTTTCCGTCGTCATAAATTGTATCTTTTTTCTTGTTCTCGCAACCTGCAGAATTAAGCAAAGCAAGAAGAACGACTGACACTATCACAAAACTTTTCATAAACACCCCTTTACTCTTTCACTAACAACAAAGAATTATATCAGTGACTTGGTTTATGTCAAAAAAGTGGAATGACTATTCTTAAAAAATTGTGATCTTATTTCTTTCCGAGAACTTCGAGAACTTTTGCAGGTATTTCCTGAAAATTTTCAACTATGTGTGCTCCGGCCTCCCTGAGTGCAGCCACCTTGCCTTCCCATGAACCCTTATTTCCTTCGACTATTGCTCCGGCATGTGAGAATCTTGTCCCTTTCTTTGCCCCTTTTCCGCCGATATATGCAACAACCGGCTTTGTGAGTTTTCCTGCTTTCATCATTTCGGCAACCGCCTCTTCCTGCGAAGTTCCGATCTCTCCGAACATTACGATAAGCTCTGTCTGCGGATCGTTCTCAAAAAGCTCCATCACTCTGTTGTGGGGCATTCCGATAACTCCGTCTCCACCGACATGAACGATGGTTGAAAGTCCTACTCCCGATTGAGAAAGATAGTAACTTATTGAACTTGTGATACCACCGCTTCTGCTTGTGACACCGACATTACCCTTTTTAAACCATGCTTTCGCTGAAGATGCCTTTCCGCCTATCATTCCGAGTATCCCTTCATCGACTGAAAGAACTCCCAGCGTGTTCGGACCGATAAAATCCGCTCCGTATTTTTTCGCATAAGCCGCAATTTCAATGACATCGTGCACTGGAACCCTGTCCGGAACTATCACAAGAAGCTTAACTCCGGCAAGGATCGCTTCTATCGCCGCATCTTTGACCAGATGTGCCGGAACAAAAATGACGGAAGTATCAACTGCGCCGATGTTTTCAACAAGTTCTTCCACTGTATCAAAAACAGGAAGGTCCATTACTGTCTCCCCTCCTCTTCCGGGAGTGACACCGCCCACCACATTGGAGCCGTATTCTCTCATAAGCTTTGTTCTGACCTGACCTTCACGACCTGTGATCCCCTGAACTATAACGCGGTTTTCTTTTGTAATTATTATTGCCATGACTATTTCCCCTCTGAAATTTTTTCACGGTATTCTTTCAGTCCTTCGATCGGTAGAACTATTTTCAGCGCCTGATTTCCTTTTGACATGCATGCAAGTTCACATGCAAGACACTCAATACACTTTCCTTTCTTTGCTTCTTTTATGTCAATGGCAAGCCGTGGCGAACCGTTCTCGTCTTTCAGTATTTTCGGAATACAGCTTTCGATACACGCTTTTGAAGTACATGTTTCGCATTTTGCAGTTTCCACATGAATGCTTCCGGTCATAGTCTGGAACGAATAGTCGCATTTTGAAACATCAGGAAGAACAAACGGGGTAAGTTTATGGCCTGCTCCGCCATTTTTTTCCATCCCTTCAAGAAGGTGTTTCATAACTTTATCTGGAGAATCGTTCTTGCCGAAACCCTTTATATTTACTGATTTATTTCCAAGATACTGTTCAAGGATCTCAATTGCCAGATCCTCTGAATTACCGCCTAGCCGGATCGAGCATGGAATATCAATATCCTCTTCAAGGAATGCCTTTACAAAACCTCTTGCCGAATGGAACTGCTCTTGAGAAGCGACGCCGCTTCCTGAAGCGAAATATCCTTTAATTCCGGGCTGACTGAGTATCACTTTTGCAGCTCTGTAAACTTTTGAAGCAGGAGGATTTCCTGATGTGTCACAGAAATTTGCGATCTTGCAGTTATTTTCCGAAACCGCATTCATCGACATCATTGAACCGCCGCCGCCTGCACCGTGAAAACCGATCACATTCTCAAATTCGTTCGCTTCATTCATCTGGAAAAAGAAAAATGTCCCGCGGTAGTCGTTCTTTTCAACCATATATGCGATCCGTTCAAGCTCAGTAGGCGGTCTGTCAAATTCTCTGGCTATTTCGATGCCGAACTCAGGATGTCTGTAAACGGCATAATCATCAATAACAACATGACAGTCAGCCGCCATGATCTTGCCATCTTCAAGCTGGACAAGAGGATTTACTTCAAATGATCTTGCATCACTCTTCTTCATCCCTTCATACATCTTGACTAATACCGGACCGATTTCAGCCGCACCGGCAGAGTCAACACCCGTCTTTTTCACAAGCGATATTGCCTCAAAGGGCTTAAATCCGTTGAAGAAATCTATTTTCATCGTTGCAACAGATTCCGGATACTCTTTTGCGATCTCCTCGATTCCGCTTCCGCCGCGGGAACTGAAAAGAAGCATCGGGCATTTATCTGTGTCGTTAAGAATAAATCCGGCAAAAAACTCTCTTTTTATCGCGATCTTCTTTTCAACAAGAACCTTTTCAACCGCAAAATTACCGATCTTCATTCCAAGCATTCGTGTCACATGCTCTTTAAGCTGCAGATCATTGTCAGCGAACTTCACTCCACCCACTGCATTTCTTCCAGTTGACCAGGTCTGAATCTTTACAACAACAGGATAACCAATTGAATTTGCCTGCTTTACTGCTTCATCAACACTTCCAGCCACACCACCTTCAGGGATCGGGATCTTAACACTTTTAAGTATCTGCTTACCCTGATACTCATACAATTTAGCCATGATCAGTCACCTCACACAGTTAATCAACAAAAGCAAATCATCCTAACTCAAACAATTTTAGATTACAAATTTTAAGACTTACTGTCTGCCTTCGTTGTAGATCTTTCTCCAAGTCATCTTAAAATACCATCACTGAGCAGCCGGAACTTTTTTCTTCCTTATCTTTGCTTTCTGTATCAGTTGTCTCTTCCGCAGAATCGCTGTCATCTGTTTTTGCATCATCTGTCGTTTCTTTTTCGTCATTTACTTCAGTTTCGTCAGGAGTTTCTGTTTCATCGGGGGTTTCAGTGAATTCGGGTGTTTTAAGTTTTGCAATGTAAGGGGTCATGGGGTCACCTGCTTTCAGGATCGTCGGGGCGGCTCCCATTGAAAGTGTGTCACCGTCAATGACTGCAACTGAACCCATGAGCGGAGTCACAGATTCGTCAGTAACTTCATATTTATCAAACAGTCCCCAGTTGTCTTCTGTCTTTGTATCAGGGTTTGCAGGGTCGTAATCTTTGTAAAAAACATAGGTCGTGCCGTATGGAAGTGATTTGGAATCGGCCTTGTCGGTGGCAACCGCGAAATCTTCACCCATTGACACATTCCATCCGAAATGGTTCTTTGCATCTGCCGGTGGAAGGATTTCCTTCACAAGTTCCCATGTCCCTTCCAACTTTTCAAATATCTGGACTGAACCCTGTGTAAGGTTTTCATCCAGATATGAATGAACCATGAATCTTTCTCCTGATATGGAGATGTTGTAATATGCTTTGACCAAATCACCGGAATCAGATTTTATGGTTTGTGTTTCCGACCACTCTCCGCTTTCAGGATCTTTGCTGAATATGTGTATCGATGTCGGGCCGTATGTGAATTCATCTTTCATTGATGTTGATGTGGCAACTATTGTATTATCTGAAATATCAAAACCCATCGGGAACGAAAAGCCGTAGAGATCTTTGTCATAATTTGCCGGGGCTATGCTTTTATATAGAACATAATCATCATCGGAAGAATAAAGGAAAAGTTCGGGAATGCTTTTGTCATTTATAACTGTATTGTAGACTGGAAGCAGAACATTTCCGTTATCTGCGGCAAAACCCTTGCCGGTTACGCCATAATTTTCAGGCAGTTCGACTGTTTTATGGTGTGACCAGACCGATTCTTCACCCTTTTTATAAATATCAAGCTGTTTTTCGTTAGTTGTACCGCTGCCGTAAATTGCGTTCAGGGTGAAAATTGTGTTTTCTGACATTCCGACAAATCCGCCGAAATAGCTTGTTTTCTCCCTGTCGGAAGGGATCTGGCCTGCAAAGGCAAATTCACCGGTTTCACCAATCTGTTCATAGATATAAATTCTGCCGCGGGAATAGTCGGTTATGTAGTTATAGAAAACTCTTCCATAAATAACCGTGCTGCCGTTTACCGCAGTGGTGATCGATAGACCGGCTCCGTCTTCTTCCAGAGAGAAATCCTCATCGGGAAGTTCCTCTTCGTCAGCATAATCATCAGTTACTTCAATATC
>JAGOEX010000133.1:4870-7363 GCA_017997475.1 bacterium | reverse complement strand
GGAGAAACGGTCGTTCTGGTCACCCCTATTGATCTTGGCGCACCGAAAGGCCGTCTTATAATGCCGCAGGTAAAAGCGATCCGCGACATACTTGATGGTGATGGTGTTGCCGTTATGTGCAAGGAGAGAGAACTGCTTACTACACTGAATTCATTGAAGAATCCCCCGGCTCTGGTTGTTACAGATTCTCAAGTTTTTTCACAGGTTTCAGCAGATGTTCCGGAAAGTGTTCCATTAACTTCATTTTCCATACTTTCAATCAGGCAGAAAGGTGATCTTGCCGAGATGGTGAAAGCGGTACTTGCTGTGGAAAATCTGAAACCGGGAGACAAAGTTCTGATTGCGGAAAGCTGTTCACACCATCCGCTGGAAGATGATATCGGAAGGGTGAAGATCCCAAGATGGCTCAATGCCCATGTCGGAGGCGGACTGAAAATAGAAACAGTTCCCGGATGTGAATATCCCGATAATCTTGATGAATATAAACTGGTTGTCCATTGCGGTGCCTGCACACTCAACAGAAAGGAAATGCTGAGAAGACAGTCAATTCCTGCAAAAGCGCAGATCCCCATGACCAATTACGGAGTCCTCATCAGTTATCTTCACGGAGTTTTTCCCAGAGCGCTCAAACCGTTTCCAGAGATATACCGACTTTTTGAAAAAAATGGTCTCATTCAAAGGAAAAAAAAGGTTAAGTCAATAAACTCAGATATATTATAAAATATTCATATAAAAGGTTGAAAAGCCGTTATTTTTTAAATATACTCGGTCGATGCTGAGCTTTATAAGTTTTATTTTCTTAGTGAGGTGATTAATGATTTCCGAAAATTCTCTTAACAAAATCAAGGATTTGGCTTCACGCTATCCGAAAAAGGAATCGGCCATACTTCCTGCATTGATGATCGTGCAGAAAGAAAACGGCAATGCTCTTTCAAAAAAGGATATTGAGGGTGTAGCTGAAATTTTAGGTGTCACACATTCGAAGGCATTCGGAGTTGCAACATTTTACACAATGTACAATGTCAGGGAGAAGATCGGTAAATACCATATTCAGGTTGATACAAATATCCCGGCAACTTTGATGGGTGCAGGCAAAATTCTTGCACACCTTGAAAAGATATTAGGTATCAAACCGGGACAGACAACTCCCGACGGAATGTTCACACTTGATGAAGTTGAGTGTCTTGCATCATGTGGAACATGCCCTGTAATTCAGGTCAACGATGTTTATTATGAGAATATGACCAAAAAGAAGACCGAGGCACTTATTGAATCACTTAAGAATGGTGTAATGCCTGAAAGTAAGACAAAGTATAACTACGGGACGGTCTGCAATGTTCTTTTAAAGAACAGAGGCTCAAAGAACGCAAAATCGATAAGAAGTTATAAGAACGGCGGCGGTTACAAAGCACTCGAAAAGGCAAGAACAATGGCTCCGGCAGATATAGTCCTTACAGTTAAGGATTCAGGCATTAAAGGTAGAGGCGGAGCGGGTTTCCCGACTGGTCTTAAATGGGGATTTCTGCCGAAAGATACAGGAAAACCGGTCTATCTTGTCTGTAATGCCGATGAAGGCGAACCAGGGACTTTCAAGGACAGGCAGATCATGGAATACGATCCGCACCTTCTCATTGAAGGAATGGCAATATCGATGCTTGCTCTCGGTTCCAAACTTTCATTCATCTATATCCGTGGAGAGTTTGACTGGATAGCAGACATTCTTGACAGGGCGATAGAGGAAGCAAAAAAGAACGGTCAGTTGAAAGACCTTGATATTATTGTTCATCGCGGAGCCGGCGCCTATGTATGCGGTGAAGAGACAGCGCTCATTGAATCAATAGAAGGAAAAAGAGGTCAGCCGAGAATAAAACCCCCGTTCCCTGCGGTTCAGGGTCTTTACGGATGTCCGACAATCGTCAACAATGTCGAAACTCTTGCAAGCGTTCCATACATCATCGAAAACGGTGCTGACGCTTTCAGGAAAGTTGATTTCAAAATATTCGGAATCAGCGGAAATGTAAAAAAACCGGGATGTTACGAATATCCTATAGGTACATCGTTCAAAGATCTCATTGAAGCGGCAGGCGGAGTTGACGGAAAGCTCAAAGCGGCAATCGTCGGCGGACTTTCAGTTGCCATACTTAAGCCGGAAGAGCTTGAAGATCTTAAAATGGACTACACATCATGTGCCGCAAAAGGAACTGCTCTGGGTTCAGGCGGAATAATGGTTATCAATGACGAATGGTCAATTCCTGAACTTGCTCTCCGTACTATGAAATTCTATGCGCATGAATCTTGCGGAAAGTGCACACCGTGCAAAGAGGGTTCGAAAATGACAGTCAGGATCCTTGAAAAGATCGTTAAAGGTCATGGAACAAAAGAAGATCTTGCAAATGTTGAACGGCTTGTGGGAACCATAAAAGGACTTACGCTCTGTCCGGTAGGCGAGGCATTCTCGACCCCCATCAGAGCAATGGTTGAGAAATTCAGACC
>JAGOEX010000133.1:0-4770 GCA_017997475.1 bacterium | reverse complement strand
GGAGGTTTTGATGCAGATTTTTATTAACGGAATTGCGGTTGAGGCAAAACCGGGACAGACCATCCATCAGGCGGCAAGAGATGCAGGGATCTATATTCCGACACTCTGCTACCATGACAAGGTCGGTGCAGCAGGCAAATGCCGTGTGTGTGTGGTTGAGATCGAAGGGATGAACGGTCTTCAGACATCCTGCTCTGTTCAAGTCAGAGAAGGGATGAAGATCCAGACAAAAACAGAAAAAGTTGTAAATTCTCAGAAACTTATTGTAGATCTTCTTCTTTCAACAGGAACGCACGATTGTATTTCCTGTGATCAGAATGGAAGCTGTGAACTGCAGAGCGTTGCTTATTATCTCGGCATTGAAAGGGGCTCTTTCAATTACGGAATGGTAGAAAAGAACATTGATGAAAGTTCAGAATTTGTCTATGTTGACAGAAACAAATGCATCTCCTGCGGCAGATGTGTTGCTGCCTGTAACGGAACAGTTGTTAACGAAGTTCTCGATTTCAAGTACAGAGGGAGCAAAGCAGATATCGCATTTGACGCAGATCTTCCGATGGGGACATCATCATGCGTTCAGTGCGGTGAATGTTCGCAGATCTGTCCGGTGGGAGCGATCACCGATAAGAAAGCTAAAGGTCTTGCAAGGTACTGGGAAATCGAAAAGGTTTATTCAGTCTGTCCATACTGCGGAGTCGGTTGCAAACTTGAGCTTCATGTTGACAGAAAAGCAAACAAAATAATCAGGGTAAAGGGTGTCGAAGGTGCTTCAACCAATGACGGAATGCTTTGTGTGAAAGGTAGATACGGATACGATTTTGTAAATCATCCTGATCGTCTTACAACTCCTCTCATTAAAAATCCTGACGGAAATTTCAGAGAAGCATCGTGGGATGAAGCGATAGATGTGGTTGCCAGAAAGCTTTTTGAGATCAAGGAGAAACATGGTGCCGACAAGATAATGGGACTCTGCTCGGCAAAAGTTACAAACGAAGAGAATTATACATTCCAGAAATTTTTCAGACAGGTGATAGGTACCAACAACATTGACCATTGCGCCCGACTTTGACACAGCTCAACAGTGGCCGGTCTGGCTGCTACATTCGGCTCAGGTGCAATGACAAATGACATTGCCGGTATGGATAAAAGTGATGTCGCTCTGATAATCGGTTCAGATACTTCAGAAGCGCACCCTGTAATTTCAGCCCGTCTTAAAAAGGCGGCAAGAAAAGGAAAGTTGAAAATAATAGTTATTGACCCCAAAAGGATCAGAATGGCGGACTATGCGGAAATTTATGCCTGCCAGAGACCCGGAACAGATGTTGCCGTCATGAACGGGATGATGCATCTCATCATTAAGAACGGCTGGGAAGATAAGAAGTTTATTGAAGAGAGAGTTGAAGGTTACGAAGCGCTTAAAGAAGAAGTAGCTAAATTTACTCCGGAATATGTTGAGAAAATATCGGGTGTTCCTGCTGCCACTCTTGAGAAGATAGCTGAACTTTTCGGCAAAGCGGAAACAGCGGCTCTTTACTATGCAATGGGTATCACTCAGCATACAACAGGTGTTGACAATGTTAAAACAACAGCGAACCTTCAGATGCTCTGCGGAAATATGGGCAAAGTCGGCGGCGGCGTCAATCCATTGCGCGGTCAGTCCAATGTTCAGGGTGCCTGTGATATGGGCGGACTTCCAAATGTTTTCCCGGCATATCAGAAAGTAGGCGACGATGCAGTTCAGGAAAAGTTCGAGAAATTCTGGGGAGTTAAGCTTGACAATAAGATCGGTATCCCGATGACTGTAGCATTTGACAAAGCTTACGAAGGTCAGATGAAAGCTTTCTACATCATGGGTGAGAACCCGATGATATCAGACCCCGATCTTCACCACGCCGAGGAAGCGCTCAAAAAGCTTGAATTCCTTGTTGTCGAAGATATTTTCATGACTGAAACTGCAAAACTTGCCCATGTTATCCTTCCTGCTTCAACTTATGCGGAAAAGAGTGGAACTTTCTCCAACACAGAAAGAAGGGTTCAGCTCCTTTTTGAAGCGGTTAAAGCTCCTGGTACTGCTAAACATGACTGGGAAATTCACCAGATGCTTGCGAATAAAATGGGACAGAACTGGAATTACAAATGTGCAGAAGATATTTTTGAAGAGATCAGAAAGTGTACTCCGAGCTATGCAGGGCTTACTTATAAGCGTCTTGGATTCAACGGAATGCACTGGCCGTGTCCTAATGAAGAGCATCCCGGAACGCCTGTTCTCCACATCGGCAAGTTTACAAGAGGTCTCGGACTTATGACTGCAATTCCTTTTAAAGCTCCTGCAGAAGTTCCGGATGAGGAATATCCGATGTATCTTACAACAGGCAGAATACTTCAGCATTTCCACACAGGAACGATGTCAAGGAAGTCAGAAGGTCTTAACAATCTTGCCGGTCCTCACGCAATGATATCTGTTGAAGATGCTGAAGCGATCGGTGTCGGAAACAGTGAAATGGTCAAGGTCATCACAAGAAGGGGAGAAATAACAACAAAGGCATTCATCACAAAAAGATGCCCGAAAGGGACCGTTTATGTTCCTTTCCACTTCTGGGAAGCTCCTGCCAACAAGCTCACCAATAATGCACTTGATCCTGTTGCAAAGATCCCTGAATACAAAGTCTGTGCCTGCAAGATAGAAAAAGCTTAAATTTACCAGCTTTCGCCGAACGCTGTGTCGTTATAGATGTTTTCGAGTTTTGCTTTATGTCCCTGTTCCATTTTTGCAAGTTCAAGGAAAACATTTTTCTGGGCATCGTCGGCACAGACTTCTGCAAAGTTTCTGTACATGTTCATTGCTTCCTCTTCCTTTTTCATTGCTAGAACTATACCGTCAACAAAGCTCATTTCAGTCGAAAGTTTAGGAAGTTCGACAGATTCAGTGATCTTGTAGTCTTTAACTTCTTTGAACTTAATAGTTCTAAGTTCATCAAAAGCATAGGTTTCAAGAAGGTCTTTGTGTCCCATCTCCTCTCTTGCAAGTTCGTTGAAAATTGATTTCAAGCTTGCGTTCTTTGTCTTTGCGGCGGCATCACGATAAAATTCATATGCCTCGATTTCGTTCTTAACCGCTGAAAGCAGGGTCTGTTTGTAAATTTCAAAATCCATGATCATCCTCCAAAAAAGTGTAAATAAACCAAAGATATCCTATTTTTAACTTTTTAAACAATTATTGTCAAAAAAAATGGTTTCAGCCGCACTTTTAATGCTTTACTTTTAACGACATCTATGTTAATTATTTATTGTTATAGGGTTATGTTAACCGTTTATTTGAATAGGAGGCATTATGAGCATTGCGGATTTGAAATCAAAACACAGATTGATCAGGGAATGGAACTACACACCGGGTGAGATCTTTCGCGGCTACAACAACAGAACACTCTATGTCAATCTTACAGACAACACAATTTCAGAAAAGCCGGTGACTCAGCACATGAAAGAAAAGTTCGTGGGCGGCAAGGGTTTCGGGCTTAAACTTCTGTGGGACGGAACAAAGCCGGAGACAAAATGGAACGATCCTGAGAATGAGATAATTATCAGCCCCGGACCATGTGCAGGAATTACCCAGTACAGCGGTGCAGGGAAATCCCTTGTTGTTTCAATTTCACCTCAGACCGATTCGATTATGGACAGCAATGTCGGTGGGTATTTCGGTCCATATATGAAGTTCAACGGATTTGATGCTATTGAGCTTCAGGGGAAAGCACAGAAAGATGTTATAATCATAATTGACGGCAGAACTAACAAAGTCACTATTGAAGAAGCTCCGGCGGAAGCAATGGACAGTCACATTCTTGCCGAACAGCTTACAGAAATGTATGCACTGGATGAAAAGGACAAAATAAACATAGCTGTCGTTTCAGCCGGAAGCGCGGCAGATCATTCTCTCATCGGAATGCTTAACTTCAGTTTTTACGATCCGAGAAGAAAGCTGTGCCGTCTTAAACAGGCAGGTCGCGGAGGTATCGGAAGTGTTTTCAGAGATAAAAAGATCAAAGCACTTGTTGCTATCGGCACTGGCTTAAAAGGGGATCTTAATAATGTTGCCGATATGAAAGCGATCCAGGAAAGAGGACAGCGTTTTAATAAAGAAATGAAGCTTGATGATCAGCAGTGTGAAATGAGAACCAAAGGGACGGCCCATCTCATGGAGATAATGAACCAGTACGATCTTCTTCCAACAAAAAATTTTCAGTATGGAAGAGACGATTCTCAGATAGCAAATATCCATTCTGAAGTATTCAAGTCAAAGTTCACACAAACCTGGAAAAACCTTGAGGGATGCTGGTTCGGCTGTTCTATGAGCTGTGCAAAGGCGGTTGACGGTTTTGAACTCAAGACAGGTCCTTACAAAGGTCAGAAAGTCATTGTTGACGGTCCTGAATATGAAACTGCTGCAGGTCTCGGGTCAAATTGCGGAATATTTGATGCGGATCACATCATCGAGGCAAATTTCTATTGTGATACATACGGAGTTTGCACAATTACCGTAGGGACAGCAACAGCTTTTGTAATGGAATGTTATGAAAACGGCATTCTCAATAAAGAAAGGACAGGCGGACTCGAACTTAATTTCGGAAACAGTTCATCTGCTCTTGAGCTTCTTCATCAGATGGCAAGGGGGGAAGGATTCGGTCTTATTGCCGGCAAAGGTGTCAGATATATGAAGAATTACTTTGCTGAAAAGGGTTGGGGTGATATCAAATTCATGAATGATATCGGAAT
>JAGOEX010000132.1 GCA_017997475.1 bacterium | reverse complement strand
AAGAGATGCCTTTCATCCTCGTTGTTCCTGTTGCAAGAGCAGATGTTTTCACATTCGGTCTGCCGCCAAAAGGACTTGACTGGGACATGATAAATCTTACAGACGGAAGTGCTGAAGCCGATATGTTTGATGCTGTTCTTAACTGCATTGACGGAAAATGGGGAGTGAACGCTGACCACATCCATGTTTCGGGATTTTCAGCAGGAGCCATAACGGCAAACAGCATTGCTTTGCAGAGACCCGAAATTGTTGCGAGCGTTTTCACTTATTCAGGTGCATATTTTTCCGATCCTGAGAGCAGAACAGCTCTCGGCCAGATAAGCGGAATGAATGTCGGTGACTTCTTCAAATGGCCCGACATGGAAGAGATACACACAAAATATCCGCAGGTTTTTGTTTCAGGCGGCGAAGGGAAGGACACCTGGTCAGCATCGGGGTTTAAAATTGACTTTAATGTGATGGCAAACCTCGGTTCCAGCTACCTTTCCGGACTCGGACATGATGTAATTCTGTGCAATCACGGCGGAACTCACACAATAGCAGGTCCGACCACCACCACCATGCTCAATTTTTTTAAGGATCATCCTTTCGGAACCGAGGTTTCCCCGTATAGATCATCTCTCCCTGAAGGTTATGATACCTGTGAGTTCTTTACAGAAGAGACCGATGATTCTGATGATGCTGACGAAACAGATGATTCCGATAATATCTGAGACCAGTTCAGTAATTCATTTATCCAAGACCTATCTCTGAAGACCGGGACCTCATGCCGTTTAAAACTATTTCGAGGAACTGTTCAAGAGTCACATCGAAATTGGTTGCGGCTGTCATTATCTGTTCCCGGTTGGCTCCGGCGGCAAATCTTTTTTCCCTGAACCGTTTCATGAGAAAATCAACACTCATTTTGTGAATGTTCTTTTCGGGGCTCATAAAAACTCCGGCAGTGACAAGACCTGTTGCCGGATCAACTGCATAAAGCGCTTTTCCCATTTCTGAAGTGGCAGGGACATTTCCCGAATGCATAACTATCGCATCAAGTATTTCCGTGTCGTCAAATCCTTCTTTTCTCAATATTTCGCCTGACATTTTTCCGTGTTTTGAAAAATCATCCTTTGTATAATCATAATCAAGATCGTGCAGAAGCCCTGCAAGTGACCATCTGGTTTCATCTTCTCCAAGATGCCGGGCAAAAAATCCCATTGCCGCTTCAGTTGCGATACAGTGCTTAACAAGATTTTTGTTTGTAAGATGCTTTTCCAAAAGGGCAAGAGCAACATTTCTTTCCATTGATATCTCCATTCAAAGTTCACTTAAACTGGTTATGTTTTTTTAGTGAGTTTGTCAATATTATGGGTATGTATTTTTTAAGTAAGCAGTGTTATTATAAATTGACTTTATTTTATGTAACTGCTAATCTTGTACCCGTTTCTTTTTTGAGTTCGGGTAATTTTTGCAGAGAGGTTGTTTTGGCTACAAATATGAGTATGGAAATTGAAGAAAAGTACATCGGCGCTGTTATAAATCAGAGATATAAAATAATCAAAAAGATCGGTGTCGGCGGCATGGGAAATGTCTATCTTGCCGAGCACGAGATACTTAAAAAGAAAGTCGCCATAAAGATCCTTCATTTTGAGCAGAGCAAAAGAAAAGACACACTCGAACGGTTCAAAAGAGAGGCGATAGCCGCTTCCAACATGGGTCAGGCAAATATTGTTGATGTCACAGATTTCGGTTATACGGAAGAGGGGAACGCATATTTTGTCATGGAGTATATTGAAGGAAACTCTCTTGCCGAAGTTATCAAAAATGAAAAACGGCTTCCTCTTGAATATGCGGTATCTGTCGCCTGTCAGATCTCAGTCGCACTTTATTCTGCTCACAGCAAGGGGATAATCCACCGGGACCTTAAGCCGGAGAACATACTCATAACGGAAAAAGACGGCGTTACCCCGTTCGTAAAAATTGTTGATTTCGGGATATCCAAGATCGTTCACGATGAAATAAATAAAAAAGACCGCCCCAAGACACTGACAAAATCGGGTTCCATCTTCGGAACACCGGAGTATATGTCACCTGAACAGGCAGGCGGAAACAATGTAGAACCCACTTCTGACATCTATTCTCTCGGCGTGATAATCTATGAAATGCTGACAGGAAGAATTCCTTTTTCCGATGACAATTATATGAAAGTTCTGCACAAACATCAGTATGAATTCCCGCAGATACCATCATCGCTCAATCCATCCATCCCTTCCGATATGGATTCGCTGATAATGAAATGTCTTGAGAAAAAGCCCTTCAACAGATATGAATCAATGCTTTCACTCCTCAGCGATCTCAAAAAGATATATATCGCTCACAACCTTGAAAAAAAGCTTTCGCTGGCGTTTATTTTCAACACCGGAACTGTTTCAGGTCAAAGTGGTCGTGCCAATGCGGAGGAAGGACTTTCCGGACAGGACATAATAAGACTTCTTAATTCCGGATCGATGACCGATGATACGACACCTGAAGAGAAAAGAACGGGTACGGCACTTAAGATAACGGCATTTCTGTTCCTTTCGATACTTGCAGGATTTCTTATCTACAGCTTCATTGTCAACAAAAAAGGGCCGATGATAGTTGAAAGGGAGACCGTTGACAGAGATGAACTGGAAAAAGAGCAGGTGAAAGATGATCCGCCGCCTCAGAAAAAGAAACCTGAACCAGTGATCAGAAAGAAACCGCCGACAATAAAACTGATCGTGAACTCGAATGTTAAAGGGGTCCGTGTTTATGACAAGGATAAAGGAAAGACCATCTGTACAGCACCTTGTACAAAACGGCTCCCCAAAAAGGACGGAGATGTCCTTCTTCTCGGATTTGAGTTCGAAGACTACAACATAAAGCCAATGGCTATAACGCTTGATAAAGATATGACGGTAAACCTGAATTTAACAACATCCGGAGGCGAATAATGACAAAAAAGATCTTCGTACTTGACACCAATGTTATTCTTTCCGACCCGAAAGCGATCTTTAATTTTGATGAACATGACATTGTTGTTCCGATAGTTGTCATCGAAGAGCTTGATAAATTCAAAAAGGACATGAACCAGATAGGTCTTTCCGCGAGAGCTTTTGCAAGACACATTGAATCATTGAGAAAGAAAGGGAAACTTGTTGAAGGCGTTGAGCTTGAAAGTGGCGGAACGATAAGGATAGATATAACCGGAGATGTTGACCTCCCGGGACCAAAACTCAATAACAGTTATGCCGACAACATAATTCTGGCATCGGCATACAAGATCACACAGGAAAACCCTGAAAGAGATGTCACGCTTGTCAGCAAGGATGTCAACCTGAGGATAAAGGCGGATGTTCTGGGAATAAAAGCAGACACTTACCGCAACGATACAGTAAATTTCACAAAACTTCCCAGAGGTTATGAAAACCTGACTGTTAAGGGCGACCTGATCGACAGGATTTTCGGACCGGAAAAGAAGATCTCTCTTGATGAACTTGCCGGAACCCCCTTTGAGCAGGCACATTCAAACAAGTTTTTCATGCTTACCGATGAAGCAAATGAGCAGCACCAGGGCGTCGTGAGGATAGATCCGTTTGAAAACTGTATCGTTCCTCTTAAGCAGTTTAAGGAAGTCTGGGGTTTGAGGGCGAGAAATTTTGCACAGAAACTGGCACTTGACCTTCTGATGGACGACAGGATCAAACTTGTATCACTAATGGGAACAGCCGGAACGGGGAAAACCCTTCTTGCGATCGCATGCGGTCTTCAGAAGTGTCTTGACGAAGGGAAATATACAAAAATGCTTGTTGCCAGACCGATCTATCCGATGGGCCGCGATATCGGTTTCCTGCCCGGCACAATTGATGAAAAACTTAAACCGTGGATGCAGCCGGTCTTTGACAATCTTGAATATCTTCTCGCAGGTTACGATTCATCGAGTTTCGGCAAAATGAACGATCTTCTCAGCAGCGGTGTGATCGAAGTTGAAGCTCTCACATATATCAGGGGAAGAAGCATTCCTGAACAGTTCATAATAGTTGACGAAGCGCAGAACCTTACTCCGCATGAAGTAAAGACGATAGTTTCGAGAGTAGGTGAGAACACAAAAATAGTCCTTACCGGCGATCCCTTCCAGATAGACAATCCCTATATGAATGAATCGAACAACGGTCTGAGCTATATTGTTGACCGTTTTAAAAATCTCCCTCTCGCAGGACACATAACACTTGAAAAGGGCGAACGGTCTGCTCTTGCCAACGCCGCCGCGGAGCTTTTGTGACATGAGAATCGCTGTCCTCGGAGACATTCATTCCAATCTTCCCGCCCTTGAAGCGGTGATGAAAGAGATAAAGAACATGTCCGTGGACGCTGTATTTTTTTCAGGAGATGCCGTAGGTTACGGTCCATGGCCCGGTGAAACCATTGATATTCTTAGAGAAAATGTGACGGCAGGGGTTCTTGGCAACCATGATGCCGGGATTGTGGGCAAAACTGATATCACCGATTACTACGATGCGGTGAGGTATGTCATAAACTGGACGATAGACACTTTAAACAACGATCAATTCGGATTTCTTGACCGGTTGAAATACATACATTCCGAAGAGAAACACGGATCTTTTCTTCTTTCACACGGATCTCCGAGAATGCCTGAAAGGTACGACTACATATTCAACTGTAAAGGGATAAACAAGCTTTATGAAGTCAAGACATATCTCAAAAATATAAATTTTATCGGCCACAGCCACTACATGAATCTTTTTGTAATGACCGGGGCCGAAAAATCTGTCGAGCTGAACATTTCTCAAGGTGAGGTCGATGTCAAATTCCCAAACCCGGTGATATGCGTCTGCGGCTCTGTAGGTCAGCCCAGAGATGGAGATCCGCGAGCCGGTTTTGTAATCTATGATACAGAAAAGATCAAGGTGAGTTTTCACAGAGTTGAGTATGATATTGAAAAAACTGTCCAGAAAATTAAAAGCTTAAGACTTCCGAATACTTATGGTGAAAGATTAAGAAACGGTTATTGAAATGAAATATGTAATTATGAAAGGGTTCCGTGATTATGGAACGATGCTTGCTCTCCAGGAAAAGACTCGAGAGGAAATTGTCGCAGGCGATCATCAGGGCGTTATTTATTTTCTTGAGCATGCACCTGTATACACTTCAGGCCTGAGAGGAACTGAAGATCAGATATTAAAACCCCTTAACGGTGTTCCGGTGTTCAATATCAGGAGAGGTGGTGAATTGACATGGCATGGGCCCGGACAGCTTGTAGTTTATCCTGTTATCGATATCAGATATGCCGGATTTGCCTCGATCAGGGAGTTTGTAAATTTTTTCGGCACTGCCATTGAAAAAGTTCTTTCCGGTTTTTGCGGAATTGAAAACGCAAAATGGAATGAAGAAAAAGCAGGGGTATGGGTTGATGACAGAAAAATTGCCTTTTCGGGTCTCCATTTCAGAAAATTTATTCCGATACACGGATATTCAGTTAATATTTACAGTGACATACAGTTTTTCAACAGCATAATCCCATGCGGAATGCCGAATTGCAGAATAACCTCTGCCGCAATTGAGACCGGAAGAGAGTTCAGCATAGAAGATGTTGCTGAAAAAATAGCCGGAATAATTAAAGAAAAAATACCTTGTCTGGAAAAATCAAAGGAGGTTGAATGAAAAAGAAGATATTTGCGGCACTGATTGTGCTTTTATTTGCAGCAGTTGCTGTAACAGGTTGTAATAACAACAAAAAAGACACTCCGCCGCATGCCTCTGATTATAAAGAATCGGCACTTAAATATTTTCCGCTCGCTCTGGGTAACAAATGGACCTACAATGTCAATTATTTCGGTTCTGCAGGAACTATTGAAGTTGTTATCACCGGTACGGACGGAGACTGGTTCCTTGACAATAGAGGCGGCAGGATCATGGCTGACAGACGAGGCATAAGGGATGCCGACAGGTATATGCTGATGTTCCCTCTTCAAAGAGAATCGTGGGTGTCAATTATAGATACCAAGACCCGTGAGACCAGAAAGACGGTCGGTGTTGATGAAACGGTAGCGGTTCCTGCGGGAACTTTTGAAGGTGCAATAAAGGTACACACTTATGTTGAACTTCCGGAAGGCAGGTTGTTACATTCGTTCCATTATTTTGTTGCCGATGTGGGGATCGTAAAGATCGAAACTGCAATAGAAGAACCGAAAGAAGGGAAAATGATCCCTCAGACAGTGACAGAGCTGGTGAGTTATTTAATAAATAAGCCCAAAAGTTGACAAACTTATGCTTAAGTGTAGTATTGTATGCGTAATTGTTGTATAATTAATATACTTTTTGACAAAATTCGGGAGATAAGAATGAAAAAAGTATTTGTGGCGTTGATCGTCCTGACATCGTTTCTTTCTGCACAGGAGGAGCTTCCACCTTCAACAGCCGAAGAGGTTCCGGTACCTTCTTTCATAAATCTTGAAAATGCAGACCTGAGTGCCGCTCCGGAAAAGCACGAGGTCATAAAAGGGGATACTCTCTGGGACATAAGCAACACCTATTTGAAAAGTCCTTGGTACTGGCCTAAAGTGTGGTCAATGAACCCTCAGATCAGCAATCCTCACCTCATATATCCGGGAGATATGATCTCTTTCCGTTTTACCGGTGAAATGACTCTTCCTGCCGGTGAAGGGGTTGGATCGGCAGAAGGACAGGGGAGCGGTGTTGAAGGCAGTGAATTTGAAGATGAAGGGGAAACCGATGTTCTTGCGAGAACGGGAAAAACTCTTGATGCAACTCCCGAAAATTTCAAGGAATATGTCAAACTTGGCGGAAAATACAGAATTGACCGTTTCAAACAGATCGATGACACTGTTTTTGATGTTGTAACAAAAGGTTTCATCGAAAAAGGGAAGTTTGAAGATCTTGGAAAGATAGTGGGTTCGTTTGAATCAAAGGAGCTTCTTGCAACTGAGGACAGTGTTTATGTCAAGCTTGGCAAAGTTTCTTTTGAAGTTGGAGAATATGTTGAATTTATTAATGTTAAAGAACAGATCAAGCATCCTGTGACCAAAAAGAAAGTCGGTTCGGTAATTGACATCGTAGGAAGGGGAAAAGTTCTGGATGTTAATGCTGACAGGATTGCCACGGTCAAAATAGTTAAAGCTTTTGATTCCATTGACAGAGGTTATCTGGTAAGGGAATACATCAAAACCGAACCTAATATAAAAATCGCCGAAACCGCATCTGACATAAAAGCCGTGATCCTTACCGGTTACGACCCGACTGCTTTCTACGGTCCGAGCTATATTGTTTATCTTGACAAGGGATCGAATGCAGGTCTTGAAACTGGAAACATGCTCTCTGTTTACAGAAAGGGTGACGGACTGGACCTTCTGGATAAGAAAGTAAAAAAGAATC
>JAGOEX010000131.1 GCA_017997475.1 bacterium | reverse complement strand
ATATGCGGCAGGAAGCAACCCCACGGTTTCAGACCCTGAATGGTGGGAAGGAAAGTATTATGTCATCCTGCCTTACAACGATCCTGACCACGAAATAAGACCTCTCGATTTTGCGACAGACATCGTTATGGCCGACATTCTTTTCCTTATTGATCTTTCCGGATCAATGAAAGACGAAATAGCAAACTTAAAAACAGGAATAAATTCAACACTCATTCCTGAAATCAAGAACAAAATACCTGATGTCGGCTTCGGTGTTGCAACTTTTGAAGATCATGATTACTACACCGACAACGGTACAAGAATACACCAGTACATCACGACTAATGAAACAACAATAAAAAGTTCTGTAAACACAGTTAACACCAGAACCGGCGGAACAGAACCCCATTTGAATGCACTTTATTATTCTGCAACCGGTGAAGCCCATGGAGATGTTCCTGCAACAAATTGCTCTGGAAAAGAAGGAAGCATCGGTGGCGCATGTTTCAGAAGTGGTGCCCTTCCAGTTTTTATTATGATGACAGACGAAGCTTTTGTCGCCAATTATAATTTAAAAAACACAACTCAGACATATGCCGCAATGAATGATAAAAATGCAAAATTCATCGGCGTCAACTCCTGGGATTCTGCCGCAGGATCAGATCCGGTTAACAATTTGAAAGCAGTTTCTACAAATACTGGATCAGTTGATGGATCAAGCAATCCTTTTTATTATAAAATATCTTCCAACGGAACAGGACTTTCAACAACTGTTGCTGACGGTGTCGCATACCTTGCCGCAAATGTACCCATGCTTGTAAATACAGGCCGTGAATCAATAACCAATCCGCAGTCTGTTGATGTAACCCAGTTCATTAAAGCAATAACTCCGATAAAGAGAGTTGTCGGAGGCAGCACCGTAAACTGCCCGACAGAATGTACTGCTGAAGCATTCCAGAATGTTAAACCGGGAACGACTGTAACATTTGACATAGACTTCCACAACGATTTCTATGAGCCGACAACTACAGAAACAACAGTTTTCAGAGCTAAGATCAATGTTTTCGGAGAGGGGTCTCTTGTTGATTCCCGTGAAGTTTATGTTATTGTGCCGGGCAAGGAAAGTACAGGGCCTGGAAATTAAATAATATTTTTAAGAAGAGGTTTCTTATGAATTTTATTAAGTATCTGTCGTTAATTTTTGTTGCCGCTTTGATTATCTCATGCGGAGATGACAAAAAGGATCCCGGTGACACAGGTAATACAGGAAATACAGGTAACACAGGCGATACCGGCGACACCCTTCCGGATGAAAATGGTGATACGGGAAATTCAGGCAACACAGGAAATACGGGGAATACTGGTAACACAGGAAATACAGGCGACTCAGGCAATACAGGCGACTCAGGTGATACAGGAGACTCTGGAAAATGTGACTGTAACGGCACAGAATATTTAATTCCGGACCAATTTAAAGGGATTGAGGACTGGTGCATGAGTGATGAAGATGAAGACACAATCCCCAACTGTATAGAGGTTCCAAACGGAATTCCCGTTGACACTGATGATGACACCACTGCCGATTATCTTGATACTGACAGCGACGGTGACGGAATTCCCGACTCAGTTGAATGCCCCGAACTTCCATGCAGGGATACAGACGATGACGGTGTTCCCGACTACCGTGATACAGATAGTGATGATGACGCTATTTTAGACAGTATTGAATGTCCTGAGCAGCCCTGCGTTGATACAGATGATGATAAGACTCCTGACTATCTTGACCTTGACAGTGACGGTGATGGAATTCCCGATCTTTATGAAGGAACTGAAGATGCTGATGAAGATAAAATTCCAAATTACCTTGATACCGACAGTGATGGTGACGGGATTAGCGATGAAATTGAAAATGACGGGCACATTCCCCCGCTTGACACAGACAAAGACGGAACTCCCGATTATCTTGACCTTGACAGCGACAATGACGGACTTAGTGATGCAAAGGAACTTGAGGTCGGAACTGACCCGAAGAAAAAAGATACCGACGGAGATGGAATTGATGATGCCACTGAATATGCCGCAGGAAGTGATCCTACTGTTGCAAATGCGGAATGGTGGAAAGACAAATATTATGTAATCCTTCCATATAACGATCCTGACCACGAGATCAGACCTCTTGACTTTTCAACTGATATCACAAAAGCCGACATCCTTTTTCTCATTGACCTTTCAGAGTCAATGGATGGAGAAATAGCACACCTGAAAGACGGAATAAATAACACACTCATCGGATCGATCAAGGCAAAAATTCCCGATGCCGGCTTCGGAATAACAACTTTTGAAGATTATGATACATTCCCAAATGATTACGGAACCCGGGTCATTCAGACTATCACCACCAACGAAAACACATTAAAAAATACAATGTCAACAGTGAACTATCTTGAAAATACCGGCTGGGAACCGCAAATGAGCGCAATCTATTTTTCAGCGACAGGTGAAGCACGGGGAACAACTCCCGCAATGGACTGCTCAGCAAGTGAGGGCTCAATAGGCGGAGCATGTTTCAGACCAGGGGCATTACCTATATTCATAATGATGACAGACGAAGCTTTTGAAACAGGATACAGCAAATACAAAGTCGGTGCGAGCGACTGGATATATGTTTCAACAAACAATGCGATTGATGCGTTAAACGGCATAAACGGCAAATTCATCGGTGTTGACTCATGGAATACAGGATCTTTCGGTTTTACCCCTGCTAACGATCTGAAACAGGTTTCAACAGGAACCGGCTCAGTTGACGGGTCAGGAAATCCCTTCTACTACCTTATTAATTCAAACGGAACCGGTCTTTCAACCAACATTGCAAACGCTGTTGAAGCTCTTGCGACAAGCGTTCCGATGCTTGTCAATACCGGCAGAGAATCAATAACAAATCCCCAGTCTGTAGATGTTACTCAATTCATAAAGGCAGTTACACCTGTGAAAAGAGTTGTGGGAGGCAGCACTGTAAACTGTCCGACAGAATGCACATCCGTTGCTTTTGAAAATGTCAAACCGGGAACAACAGTAACATTCGATATTGATTTTTATAACGATATTTTTAATCCCACAACACCTGAACCGACCGCCTTTCAGGCAAAGATCCATGTTTACGGAGAGGGCTCACTTGTTGATACCCGTGAAGTTTACATCATCGTTCCCGGCAAAACCGGAACAGGTCCCGGAAGTTAACTGATTCAACTTGCCTAAAACCCGTTCATCTGATAACATCACCATTATTTTTGTTTATTTGGTGTGAATTATGAAAAAAAATTCTTTGATATATGTTGCGGGTCACAGGGGTCTTGCCGGAAGTGCCATTGTAAACGAGCTGAAACGATCGGGTTATGAGAATCTCCTTCTTAGGACTTCAGGCGAACTTGATCTTCGCAATCAGCATGAAGTTGAAAAATTCTTCAATGAATTCAAGCCCGAATATGTGATACTTGCCGCTGCAAGAGTGGGAGGAATCGGTGCCAACAGCCGTTTCCGTGCCCAGATGATATATGACAACCTTATGATCCAGTCGAATGTCATCCATCACGCATATCTTAACAATGTGAAAAAGCTTCTGTTTCTCGGATCGAGCTGTATTTATCCGAAATTCGCCCCTCAACCGATGAAAGAGGAAGATCTGCTCACATCATCACTTGAACCGACAAATGAGCCATATGCCGTTGCAAAAATTGCGGGGCTCAAAATGTGCGAAGCTTACAATTCTCAATATGGCACTGATTTTATTACAGTTATGCCGACAAACCTTTATGGGGAGAATGATAATTTCGACCTTGAGAACGGCCATGTCTTTGCGGTGATGATAAGAAAGATACATGAAGCTAAAATCAACAGTTCTGAATTTGTTGAACTTTGGGGAACGGGAAATCCGAGAAGGGAATTCCTTTACAGCGGAGATCTTGCAAAAGCGGTTGTCATGCTTTTAAACTCTGCTGATAAGTTTAAAACACACACAAACATTGGCTCCGGCAGAGACATAACTATCAGGGAGCTTGCTGAATTAATTAAAGATATCGTCGGCTATTCCGGAGAAATAAAGTGGGACAGCTCTCAACCTGACGGAACACCGCAGAAACTTCTTGATATAACAAAAATATCTCAAACCGGATGGGTTCCTGAGCTTTCGCTTTCAGCAGGAATAAAAAAAGTTTATGAATGGTACTGCGAAAACCATGAGTGAAAAAACAAAAACCATTTTTCTCTATCTGTTTCTGTTCTCGGTTGTAATTGCAAGGATCATTCTTGAGACCGCAGTATTTTCAAAGCGTTATTTCTTTTCTTATTTTGTAACACTTCACCATTTCTGCTGGTATATGTTCGTTTTTCATTATTTTGCCCTTTGCAGCAGATATGTTCTCGGAATGAAAAGGGAATCGGTAAAATATTTTGCGCTGCTTTCACCAGTCATTTTCACCCCTATCGTCCATTCATACTTTTCAGGACGGAAAATGAACCTTGAATATATGTGGGGAGATCTTTCAAGAGTTCTTTTTAATATCGCAACACTTTATAAATTTCATCCCAAAAACAGTTTTTTCTTCATTGAAATGGTACTGCTTCTTGTTATCTTTATTGCCGGCTCATGGTTCATATCAAAAAGCGTCAGAAGAACATTCCTTAATATTGTCATCGGCTTTTACGGCTCAATGATACTTGCCGGGCTTCATCTTTTCGGCGTTTATCCGAAAACCAAGGCATATTTTAAAATACACACCTCCTTAAAAAATCATCCGCTTATGGCCCTGATCTATTTTTCTCTTTTCATACTGGTTTTTCTTATCTATTCATATCCGGAAATTAAAAAAGCGTTCCTAAGATCAAAGAAAAATTATCTTATCGCTTTTGTTATAGCAATATCGATTTCAATCCCTTCAACACTTTACGGACTTGTTCATTTCACAGGGAAATCACCTCAGCCCGCCGACATATTTCTCATTGCCGTCCCCTTCACCGCACTTTTTATCGGGATCGCCGCAATGATAAAGAAAAATTCATCCGGATTTGTCGCAGGAAGATTTTTCCCGTTTGTATTTTCAGTTATTTCGGTTCTGATACTTGGCGGAATAATTCTGCAGATAAAGTGAGTGATCTATTCTACCGGACCTCTTACACACAGTGTGCTTGCATCATTGTATTCCGTTTTGTTGTTGGAATATGATGTTCCGTATTGACTATCTATTACCCATGCCGACCCATTTCCTTCAACATGGCTGTCTGTCGTTGAAGAAAAGAAATATCCTGTAGAAACACCGGGAAAGGTGGTTGGAGGGTTATTGATGCTTCTGTCAAGGATGGTTTTGAGTTCGTTGATATTAGGCATTCTCCAGTCGGTATGTCCTCCGGCCTCACTTGCTTCACAGTTGCTCATGCCCATCATCCATTCGCTGTATGTATAGAAATTCTTCATCCACCAAAGACCTGTTCTGGCATCTTTTACCAGTTCGTCTTCTCCGACAGTTTCTTCTGAAAAAGAGGGAACCGGTGCATAAATGTTTCCTCTGACACATCTTACTCTTGCTGAAGGATCAAACTCTCCTGAATCAATAATTTCGCTATAAACATTACCGAAAGGTGAAAGAAAGAAATGATAGGTATATGTTTCCTCCAGGTAAAAGGAACCTGACCAGAGACTTGTGCCTAGACCATTTTGATTGTCAACGAACAGCGCTTGATCATAACAAGGTTCGCTTTTCCCGTAATCAATTATTGTTTCCAGTTCTTCGATGGTTGGCAGTCGCCAGTCGTCATACCCTGAATATACAAGGGTTTCACAATAACTGACTGCTTCATCTTTCTTGCATGTTTCACCCATTTGACCCATCGAGCAGCCCGGAATTATTTCGGGAAGATTTCTCTGCCACATGATGCCGATATTCTGATCAACTATCACTTCCTCTACCGGAGCTCCCGTCATCATAAAATTCTTAGCCACACAGTTTGACATTCCATATGTTGCATCCTGTCCGTAAAATGATTCACTATCTGTTGAAGGACATGTAATTGTTGTTGAATTATCATAGCAGAGCGTCTGCCCTGTACACAAAACTCCAGCGAAAGGAACTCTTTCAACACATTTAGCTGTATCCCATCCGTCACAGACACTGTTGCAGTCAGCATCACCGCCTGTATAAAGAAGAGGATCAATGATTCCGCACGGTTTTTTCATGTGGTTGTCGCAAAGTTCACTCCCGTCGATCATTCCGTTTCCGCAAAGATCTACGACATCATCCATGTCTGGCATTTCGTTATCAACCATTTCACTGTCAGGAATGTCATCATCGTTTTCCACAACAGCATCATTTTCTTCGTCTGTAATTTCATCAGAATCAGCATGATTTTCCTTGTCAGTTTCATCTGCCGCTTCATCTGATGCTTCATCTGCAGTTTCAACATCACTGTCCACATTTTCAAGATCAGATGTCTCTTCATTAACATCAACAACAATAAAGACAACTGTGCTGAAATGACCGACCGTCATCATTATCGGGTCACCACTCATAATCGGGTCACCTGACATTATCGGGTCGCCGCTCATAATCGGGTCACCGCTCATGATCGGATCGCCGCTTCCTTCATGAAGCCAGTCTGAGCCGGAATCATTCAGCAATCCGGCAGCAACCCTCTTCCCGGCAGGGATCTTTGTTAATCCGGTGTCTGCTTTGATGGTGACTGAAATATCTTTTTTAAATTTAAGTCCTGCGGGAGCAAACTCAAAAGGTTTTGAAATAAGATCATCTTTTTCCGGGAACCCATCCTTTTTATATCTGGTCATTGTTATCTCTGTATCTTTCTCAAGAGCACCGGCAGGAATTTCGATTTTACCTTCCCCGTCTTCTGTTGCAATCTCTCCCCCTTCAGATGCCGATATTGTTTTTGTTACAGAATCAAGAACCTCTTTTTTCTCAACTTTTTTTTCTGTACATGCAAAAAACATGATCATTACGAGCACAGAAATAATAATTTTCTTCATTTTTCCCTCCTGAAAGAATTAAAAACTTAAGAATATTAAATCAAAAGATTTTTTTTGTCAAAAGCTGAGCCATTCCTTAACATCGTTTAAAAACATTTCGGGCTGATTTACAGAAACACTGTGAGAACTTTCAGGATAAAACGGGAATTTCACATCAACCTGAGTATTATCGCTGAATTTTACTGTGAATTTGTTATCTGAACTTACTACGCCGCTTACTCCGTTAAATTTCTTCAGAGATTCAGGAATTCCGGGAGCATAGATGATAATGTCTTCTTCAGCAGCAGTGATGAATGTCCTTACATCTCGGATATTTTCAAGAAACATGTCTCCGTTTATTGAGCTGTAGGGTGTTGTTGTCGCATTATAAAAGATCTGTGTCACATCATAATGAAGATCAATGAAATAATCATCCCAGCTCTGAAGAATTCCAAAAACCTGCTCAAGATCACCGGAAGCAA
>JAGOEX010000130.1 GCA_017997475.1 bacterium | reverse complement strand
GAAATGGCGAGATTAAGAATTACAAAATCATCGACTGTCACGATGTATGGCGTTTTCGGATAGTTGTAAACTTCATCAAGCCGTTCGCCCACATAGTTTAAGGACAGAGAAACATTGAGCTTTTTCATAAGGTTATAGTTCAGCACAGCATCAAAAGTGTGTTTCGGTCTTCTTAAGAACTGAGTTTCTTCCCTATATTTTTCCCCTTCATATTCAACAACTTTATATTCTTTCAGTCCGAATAACCAGGTATATGCCGCTTTCAAGCTCAATCCGCAGATCTGCTTTGTCTGAAGAGAAAATTCAAGTCCGTGATTTTCAACCATGTACCTGTTTGAATATTTACCCGATTTATCAAGAGAAATGTGATCGGATTTCAGTTCATAGAAATAGCCCGCTTCGACAAGGATCTTTCTTTTATAAAAATACTGCTGGACAATGCCGTCAAAACCGAGTGCTGTTTCGGGCTTGAGTTCGTTATAAAGATCGGCATATCTGCTGAACCGCTGAAAAAGTGTCGGAGTTTTCGTTCCTCTTGCAATTCGTGCCTTGAAAACGGTCTGACTCGGTGCTTCGTAAGATATTCCTGCTGAAAACAGCGGTTCAATGCTTTTTCTTTTTTCCGCTGGAAGCGGGTTGTCTGTTTTTTCATCAAGAAGTGCGATCTGATAAAAATTTGCCTGTGCCCTTATCCCGCCGTTGATCTCAAGTCCTTTGACCGGTTTAAAAACATTGAAAGCATAGATTCCGGTTGAGAGATCCGTTGAAGGGGTGAAACTCAGATCAAGCTTTCTCCCTGCTGAATAATCGCTGTAATCTGCTTCTCCCCACTCTTTTTTAAGTTCGACACCCAAAGTGAGTTCATACCAGTTTGCGGGGATAATGGCGTTTTCCCAGTTCAGAACACCTGAAACGGCAGAATAGGAACTGTCAAGATCACCTGTCACTTTTCCGTGTTCAGCACTGTCAGAATCGAAAAGGGTTCCGTAAAAAATAGAAAAGTCGGTTGTCATTGTCCATTTTTTGTCAAAAAAGCTCGAAACAAGACCGCTTTTCATTAAAAAGTCTTCAGAATCCAGATATCTGTCAGGGTCATCCTGTCCGATCCCCGGTCCGTCATCTATCTCATTTTTCCCTTTTGCCACCCTGAAAATAAGGTCCCACTCGTTGTCATTATCAATTGTGACACCCGTTCTGAAATATCCGCTCCCTTTTATAACTTTGTCATTTTCAGGGGTTTTGTCATAAAGCCCTTCTTTAACTCCGGAATATGAATCGGCCATTGATATTCCTTCAGTATAGAAAAAAGATGCCCCGCCGTTGTAGTAAGCTTTACAGTTGCCACCCATTGAAGAAATGTTCGCATTAAAAGTGTCGGGGACATATCTTTCATTGCTCATGTCAAGAACTGCTGTTGAAAAAGAGGTCGAAAAAGACGGTTTACCGAAACCCTTCTTTGTCTGAATGTTTAAAACTCCGGCAAGTGCCCCGCTTCCGTAAAGAACCGGCTGAGGACCTTTTAGAAGCTCAATTTTCGCAATGTTTTCAGGACTTAATGAAAGGTCTGTCGCTCCATCGGGGCTCAACGGATTTCTGAGTTCAACTCCGTCAAGAAGAATTAACACATCGCTTGATCTGAAGCCCCTGACAAAAACGAACTGTGCCTGCCCTGTTCTCCCATCTCCACTGACATAAACCCCCGGCATCTCTCTGACTGCATCTCCTGCCGTAACTGACTGTTTTTCTTCGATTTCTTTTGCTGTAACAGTTGAAGATGCGCTTACTGAATCAATCTGTCCGTTTCTTGATCCTGTTACAACAACAGAGTTTTCGGCTGCATAAATATTATAAAAACAAAGTGTTAAAAGTGAGACGGCAAATCTTTCAATCTGCAATTTTTCCCTCCGCGGGGTACTAATTGACTGCGTCTGAGCTTGTGTGTCTGGCTTAGCGATATCGCCTTACAGTTGCGGGACAGCACCGGACTTGCACCGGATTTCCACAGGAACTCAAACTGAGGTTGATGCTAACCTTAAATTCAATAAAGTCAAGATTGGAAAGTGTTATCCGTTCCTTATCTTCAGCACAACAACTATAGAGGTAAGAACCACAGTAACCGTATTTGCCAGAATTATCGGCAGGTCGCGTATCATGATCCCGTAGATAAGCCACAATACTATGCCTGTCGTAAATATCAGATACATTGAAAGAGAAATGTCCTTGGTCTGACCTGTTTTTATCGTTTTCAACACCTGCGGAACAAATGAAACTGTCGTGCATATTGCGGCGGCAATCCCTATTAAAGAAACAATGCTCATAACACAACTCCGCAAAAATCTGAACGAATGATACTTATCTAATCTTTTTTGTCCAATGGATGGTTTATGCAGCATTTAATTCAATCATTTATTTTGACATTTTAACCGTAACAATTTAAAATAACTGCTGAATTATTTTAGATTGAGGTTGGAATGAAAGACTCAAAAGGGTTTTCAGTAATTGAACTTATGATAGTCATCTCTATTCTTAACATCCTTGGAACTATTGCCATTGCGGGCTACACAGATTACACAAAGAAAGCGCGTGTTGCCGAAGCTCCTCTGATGCTGAAATCGCTTGTTATCAGAATTGATGAATACATGAAGGATGCACCTCCGAAAAGTCAGGGAAAATGTGAACTCGTTGACAGCAACGGAAGATGTCAGGATAACTTTCCGAAAAATGCTGAAGATACAGGTTTCAGAACTAACAGAGATTCAGTTTTCGGCAACTTTTTTGAATTTAAAGTTAAAACTCCCCACCCGACAGGATGTGGAGAAAAATTTTATAACAGATATGCCTATGCCCTTCCTCTTGTCAATAACGATATCCCTGAAGATTACCAGTTCATGTGTATGAACGAACGGTTTGATTTTTTTCACAGTTCCAAATCTTCAGATCCGGGAAAACCCGCCGGCAAAGGCAGTGGGAAAAAATAATTCTGATATTTATTTACAGGCGTTAGTACACTGATGACAGTATTCAGACAGCGTTGACCCGTCTATATTATAAAAATCATCACAATTAACGGCTTTCAGGCACGACTTGCAGTTTTCGACAAGCTCCATATCACAACTTCGGACATTTTTGAAAAATTCCGACATTATGCTTATGCCGATACCGTGACATTTTGCAAGCACATCTTCCGGAACAGTTGTCCTGCAGATCTTGAACCTGTTGCAGTATTCCATTCCGAGCTGATCGACCACTTCCTTTGATTCTTTTGAAAAACCGTATCTCTCTTCAGGAAAGAAAAGGAGATATACATTTACCGCAGATGTTATCACCATGAGCATTGCAAAAAGAATGACCGCCAGAAACCCGGACCTTTCCTGTCTTTCCTTTTTGATGAGATCTTTTTCACTGATCTCAAGGTCATCCTTCTTTTTATTTAACTTTTCCTTGATCTGTTTTGCATTTTTAGTCCCTTTTCTGATCAATTCCGCCATCTCAGGAGATTCGGCATGATCAACAGGCAGAGTTCCGTTTAAATCTTTGTGGTTAAGGTCTGTCCCCGCCGCAATAAGACTCAGGACAATGTCTTTATGATTGAACCTCAGTGCACTAATAAGAGCCGACTGCCCTTTTGAATTAAGCTGATTGACATCCACTTTGAGCTTTATCATGAAATCGACGATATGCGCCATCCCTTTTGATGCAGCGATCATCAGCGCTGAGTAGTTATTCTGGTTCTTTGCATTTACATCGGCCCCTTTATTCATGAGAAGCAGTGCTGTTTCGTCGTATCCGTTCTGAAGAGCAAGCATCAATGCAGTCACACCGTTCCCGTTGTGCAGATCAGATTTTGCATGATTGGAAAGCAGAAATTCAACCGCTTCATAGTTCCCTATCATTGATGCAAGCATGAGATAAGTCATTTCATAGTCATAAAGTACCGGTTTCAATCCGGTTTTAAATGATCTGGCGCCTGGTTTTTCAGCAAGGTCATCTTCTGTTGTCCCTGATATTACTGAAAGCATTGAAGGAGTCAGATTTGCTGAAATATCTGTGCTGAACATTTTGTTTATTTCATTTTTCTTAAACAGTTTCTCAAAAAATTCGCTTCTTCCAAGTTTTATGGCATCAATAAATGTTTCGGGCTCAATTTCTATTATTGCACCTGAGCTGATAAGTTTTTCGATGGAAGTAAGGATGTCTATTTCGTGTCGATGATCCAGGAGTTTGATCAAATTTCTTACTGGAAGTTTTCCCCCTTCTTTTTTTATTGCTTCACAAATTTCAGCATCAATTTTCTTCCCTCCGGTCCTGTCAACATCTTTTGCAACACCGATGACGGCAAAAGGCGACAGTTTTTTAGTATAGAATTCCACAATGAAACATGATTCGGCCTTTCCGAAGCAGTGTGCATAAATTGAATTGTCAGGATCCTCAGAGTGGAGTTTCTGGTAAATGGTAACTTCTTTTCTATATTTGTCTTCATCTGCATCTATCTGAAACTCTATGCTCAGGGATTTGTCTGAAATCTGCTCATCAATTGCAACATGCTGTACCGATTTCTTGCTCTTACCCGACTCATTTACAAGCTGAATGACTTTTTCTCTTGATAAGGGAGCCCCGGTCCCTTTAACAAGAATGCCCATGCTGCACAACTGGTAGAAACATTTAAAAAGCAAATAGTTGTGAGGGGTCATAATCGACAGAATTTCATCAATTGTCTTTCCTGCACCCAGATAGTTAAGAATGATCTCGTGCTGATCTGTGATCTTGTGATCCTTAATTTCATCATGTTCAATTTTAGGTCTGGACCCGAGCGTCGGTATCACCGAAAGAACAGCCCTGAATTCAGCTACTCTTTCCTTCAGACCGGTGGAAATTTCTTCAACAGATATTTCAACATCCACTTTCTGATCTTTTGATTTTTCGCTTACTACTGAATATAAACACTCGCTCCATCTTGAGGCAATGAATATCGTATCAAGTATTTTTTCATAAATAAGCTGCTTCAGTATTTCAGGAGTTGCAGCTTTCATAACATCGTCCATGCTTTTTTTAGGGTCATAACCCGCTTTATACGATTCTTCAAACTGATCTGTATCTATGACTCCATAAGAAATAAGGTACTGTCCTAAATAATCGGCTTTGCTGCTTGATGCGGCACCAGTCAATATTCCATTCCTGAAAAAAAGCTTTTTCCATTCATCACCGTTCTCAAAAAATAGATACCCTTCCTGATTTTCCTTCAGTGTCTTTCTTATCAATTTCTTTACTGTCGTATCCTGCAGCAGAAACTTTCCCATTGTCATACCTCTGTAAATTTTCCACTTTAAAAAACTGATCGGGGCATTTTACTGTTTTTTTTAAATCTAATCAATTTTCGTTTTTATTTATGGGTTTTTGTAATTTATTTTTTCTTAAACCATTCAAACCACTTAAGCACATTCACCACATACTGTTTTGTTTCAGGGTGGTCGTATATTCTGCCGGCTAAAAATCCATCTGTGGTTGTCGCCTTTGTTTCGGTTGAGTGGGTTCCGCCGTTGTATCCGGAAAGAGATTTTATGAGATCGCCTTTATTGTATGTGAGAAGTGCCGCAAGGAATTTGACCGAGCAGTTTATCGCAAGTTCAGGGTCTTTCAGTTTGCTGTATTCGCATTTGAGCAGTTTTGCAGTTTGAGGCATTATCTGAGTCAGTCCATAAGCTCCGGCGTGACTTTTTGCCTCAGGATTACCACGGGATTCCTGATAAATTATTGCTTTAACAAGTCCCGGGTGCATTGTTACTTTAACCCCGGATTTATTCATGTATGGATATTTAGCAACCGACTTTTCAATAATTGCTGAATATTTTTGATTTATCATGTTCGCAGTGGGAATGTGAATCTGGCTAAGCAGTAAAAAAGAAATGAGGAAGATCATTTTTTCTCTTTCAGTCCGAAGATTTCAGATGGTTTATTCCGCTTTTTCTCTTCGCTTTCGAGTTTCTTTTTCACTTCAAGATAGGCATCGGACATATCTTTCAGGAACTGTTCCTTCATGATCGCAAGATCGCTGTTCTTCTTAAGATTTTCAAGGAGTTCGACCGAAATATATTGAGATTGCATCAGGTTTGCAAGTCCGAGTGCCTCAATGTTGTCGTTTGATTTTGCCTGTTTTAAGTATTCATCGTAATAATTTTTAAATGTGTTCTTCCTGACGATGTCATTTTTCATTTCATATTCGAGTCCTGATTCGATCCACGCCTTGTGGATCACCTTTTTTGCACTCTCCCCTTTTGTAAAACCATCCTTCATCTTTTGTGCGGCAGGATAAAGTTCAGGGAACATAACATGATTGTCATAATTTTTTAAAAGCGATTCATGATAATTCTTCACCTCACCACTCCATTTTGAAACATAATCGGAGTACTTTCCTTTTATCATTTCATGTCCGCCCTTAACCATTCCAGCCATCTCATTTTTGAGTTCAGAATATTCAGGCATCACCTCGTTAATGTGTTTTTCAACATCTGCAAGCCATTCGTCAGCCGATCTTTCTTTAAGCTCTCTGCCCATCTTGGAAATGTCCCTGATAGTCGAAGTCGTGTTTTTTATTGAAGCGATTACCTCAACAAACTGTGAAATATATTCGACATAATGCTGATACTCTTTTATTCTCTGCTGGATCGCAAGATTTGACATGAGCAGCGTTTGCGTCTCGATCGCAGCATCAGTTCCCGGACTTGCAACCATAAGTTGCGCAGAAAGATCGAGGGACAGGAATAATCCGGCGATTATCGCAAGCAATTGTTTTTTCATTTGACCTCCTTCGTCAATTTTTTCTAATATATGATAGATTTAAAGTATCGGCAAGTTTTCTGTCCGTTTTATTTTTTTTTGCAAAATTTCACTATTATGATTTAATTTTCCGGAATTTTTGAACTTTTGAGGTAAAAATGAAAAATCTTTCAGTTTTTTTTATTGTGCTTATCACAATGTTCCTTGCTTCCTGTACCGACACATCACTTAAGCCGGAAGAAGCCGAACGGCTGATAAAGGAGCGGCTTTCAAAAATGCCGGGCAGAAGCGTTTCGTTCTATCTTGGTGCCATGACAGACCCCGCTTATCTTCCGATTTATAAAAAGATCGCCACAGGCAAATATCTTACACTTAAAGAAGATGTCTTTGTTGAAGCGGCAGGAAAAAAAATGCCCATGTTCGAAGCCACTCCGGAAGGGGAAAAGATCTTTAAATGTGACAACAACAGGTGCTCTGTGGAAGTTTGCAAAACGGAGTTTGACAAGTTCGTTTCGATAGTGAACAAAGGTAAATTTGCAAATTCAACCTATCAGGTCAAGACCATCTGTGACGGAGAAATATACAATATTTTCAGGCCATTAGCTGACAGGCAATATATAAAACCCGAGACTGTGGAAGAAAAGGCAGAATTCGAATATTCTAAAGATACATGGATCATAAAATAGCATTTTTCATCTAACAAAAAATTCCTTGCTTTCCTGTTATTAGTAAGTTTTAATAACAACGGTGTTGATGTTTAATTTTGGAG
>JAGOEX010000129.1 GCA_017997475.1 bacterium | reverse complement strand
GAGGGGCAAGAACCACATCAAAAGGGGGCCTCATCATCGAACCGAGCAGAGCAAGAAGTACCGCGGCAGTTGCAAAAGGATTTGTCATGACAGTCCAGTTCATTATTCCGCCCTGCTGAGCGGCGACAATGTTTGTGATGGAGATAGTCTGATATTGAACAGCGACAGAGATTATCGCAAGTATCTGAGGCACTTCAGCCGCAGTCATCTGCGAAAGACCTCTTGTTATTCCTATGGCAGAGTAGGGATGTCCGCCTTCACCAGCTCCCAGAGCCATTCCAAGGGTTCCAAAGAACATGAAATAGCTGATGAGAATAAGATCTCCTGAAAAAGAGAAATTCTGAAAATATGGTGAATCAAATATAACGGGCATAAAGAGGAACATTCCGATGCCACCCGATAGACGGAATACCGGCCCGAGATAGAACATCACACCGTGTGTTATGGATGATCTCATGGCATAGTTTTTCATCAGATCAATATACGGTTGATACCAGCGGATGCCGTATCTTCTTCCAAGCCGTGCCGCAATTTTCTGAGTAACTCCCTGAAATACAAGCCCGATATTCAATATTATCAAAAGTGCCCAAACTGCATACAGAATTTTTATCCATTCAAATTTCATTGAACACCTCCGAAAGTTATGATGAACGATATCACAGCATACAGAAGGATGTGTATTGCATAACTCTGTGAATTTCCTTTGAAAATCTTTGATGTAAATGTCGCGGTAGAATGAAATCCCTCACTTACGCCGTTCCAGAAAGCAGTTGCAAGAGGAGTCACAAGAAATCCGAGTGCTTTTCTGTAAGGAGCAAAAAAGTTGTATGCAAAGTGGGTGAGTTCAGGCCTGCTCGGTCTTTCGGCGGCATAAACAATGTTAAACTGTTTGACCTTGACCGCCTTTCTGTTGATAAAGAAAAGCCATGCAAAAACAACGCTGAAAATGCCCATTGTGACATACATTATCATTTTTCCATCCCAGTAACCGAGATAACTTTTAGCAAGGTATCCGTCCCATACGAGCGGATTTTCCGGAAAATATTTAACAAGGAACTCTCCGATCGGTTTTAATGCGACACCCGGAACAACGCTGAAGAACATGACAAGTCCAAGAAGGGCAAACTGCGGAACGAGCATCCAGAAAGGCGCCTCTTTCACATGTCTATGGTTATCCTTGAGCTGACCGAGAAATATCGCAAATATCAGCCGGAAACAGTAAAGAAAAGCGACAAGCCCCGCAAAACTTGCAACAGCACCCTGAAAATACATTTGTGAATCTATCATTGCGTTATAGCTCAGCCATTTTCCACCGAATCCTGTCAACGGCGGCACACCGGAAAGGGCGATTATGCCGATCATCACAGAAAGAAAACTTATAGGCATTCTTGTTATAAGTCCGCCCATTTCATACATATTTCTTGTTTTTACTCTCATCACGACTCCACCGATCGCAAGGAACAGCAGTGCCTTGAAAACAAAGTGGTTGAGAGCAAAAGTGGTTGCGGTAAGCCAGCCCAGATGGTTCATCATGGAAAGAGCGAAAACAACTCCGCCAAGCTGACCGACACTTGAATAGGCAAGAAGCCGTTTTGCATCTTCCTCAAATGCCGCCATCATGTTGCCAAGAAGTGCGGTTATGACTCCAAGCCAACCGAGAACATAATAAATATCAATTCCTTTAAAGTTCTGCGGACCCATTGCAAGCATTGTAATGATCAGTCCGAATACGCCCGCTTTGAGCAGAACGGCTGAAACAACAGGCGACACATCGCTTTCTGCTTCACTGTGAGCTCCCGGAAGCCAGATGTGAAGGGGAGCCGCGGCAGTTTTAGTGAGAAATCCTATCACAAAGAGAATAAATATCACTGACTGATATGCTCCGGCAGTTGAAAGTGTTGCAAGTTCAAGATTCCCGTTATTTGCCGCACTGATAAGTCCGAATCCGGCAAGCATTGAATAGGCGCCGCCAAGAGAGAATGTCATATAGCTCAAAGCGTGAGGCATAGACTTTTTTCCTCTTAAAATGAGAAAATAACTGCCAAGAGTCATCAGTTCCCACCAGAAGAAGAATTCCATAGTGGTATCGGCTGTGAGGAGCCCTGCAAGTCCTGCATACATAAGAGCGCTTGAGGGATAGAATCCGATCCTTTTTCCACTTTTATCGAATCCGGCAAGAAGAAGGATCATTCCGCCGATAAGAAATACTATCAGAAATACCGCTCTGAATTCAAAAAGTACCGGATAAAGGTGATAGAAATAATATCCAAGCCCTGAAATGAGCAGAATGTTCTTTATTTTTGCAGGGAGAAAATCAAGTATGAAAAATGATGTCGCAAATATCAGAGGTATTGAAACTGTTTTAAGTAACGGCATGTGACCGACTGCAAAAGGGATGTCAATTGAGATTATGAAAAGTATTGCAACAGATACAAAAAGCAGTGCCAACTCTTTGAATTTTATCTCTTTTTGAGTGTCGCTTTCCATTTTTACTGAATATCCGAACCATCTGATAAGATAGACCGCTTCAAGGAGAGATCCGATAAGAATTAACGCCATCCAGAGCCAGTTTGAAGTTCCGGCAAGCTGTTCTATCAGCATCCATTTTGCAAAAAATGTCGGGAACGGGGGAAGTCCGAGAAGAGAAAAAATGAAAAGCCCGAGCAGAAATATGACAAACGGATTGCCTTTTAATTTTCCCCACTCTTTTGTTTTCTCAAAACCTGCTATTCCGTTCAGCCAGAAAAGGCCTGTTTTTGAAACTGCGTGAACCGCTACAATTGTTCCTGCGATGAAAAATGTGTCAGTTCCGAGAATATTGCCTAGACCGATGACAGCAGTTGCGAGTCCGCCCTGGGCGATTGATGATAACCCGAGCATTTTATTTGTGTTTTCGGTCTTAATTGCTAGCAGATTTGACATCACGAAAGTGAGAAGTCCGGTCATTGCAACAGCAGCATTCCAGCTTGAACCGAGAACAGGGAGGAATTTGTAAAGAGCGAAAAGAGAAGCTGTCATTCCTGCTCCCGATATTGCGGCAGTTATCCCGGCAGGTGCAGATTTATAGATGTCAACCGCCCACCTGTTGGCAGGAAAGGGCTTAAGCTCAAAAATAAGTGCAATGAAAAGAAAAAACGCAGCGATCGAGCCGGTGCCGAGTCCTGAACTGTTCATTAAAACAATTGTGTCGATATCAAGAACACCGGTCTTTACATATGCGGTTATCGCTCCAAGAATTAGAAAAATTGATATAATTCCTGTTGCCACAAGCCACGAAAAGCCCGCTTTGAGAAGTTTTCCCGACTTTTGGAATAGAAGCATTCCGGCAACTGCGATCGAACTTATCTCTATGAAAACAAAATAGTTGAAAAGGTCCCGTGTCATAACTATTCCGTTTAAAGCCATGAAATAAAGAAGGTATGTGATCGCTGAATATTTGCCGTTTTCCTTAATTAATTTAAATACATGAGGCATTCCAAGAAGAGCGGTCAGATTTATCACCAACAGTGCAAAAGACTCCTCGATCCCGACTTTGAGAGCAATTGAAAGAGGGGCTGAAAATCCGGCAGTTGATTCGATCATGGAGCCGTCTTTAAAAGCAATGAAGCGGAACGCCCAGTAAGCAGATATGGCAGTAATTGACATGATCGCTGTAAATACCATAACAAACGGCAGTTTTTCACTTTTTTTGCTTAATATTGCAGTTAAAAAAGCGGTTCCCAATGATAAAATTATGATGTAAATAGGTGTTATCATTTGGCTTCTCCGATTCTGCTGATTTCCAAAGTTCCGTATTTCTCATACAGTCGCCAGACAAAGACAAGCATTATCGCAGTTATTCCGAAACCGATGACAATAGCAGTGAGCACTAACGCCTGAGGAACAGGGTCAACGACCAGCGTTTCAGGGTTTGCTGTCAGAGTCGCACTGTCAAGGATGGGGGCAGTTCTCCCTTTAAGATAACCGAGAGCGACGATGATTATGTGTACTCCTGTGTCTGCAAGTGAAAATCCGATCACCATTTTCATCAGGTTGTTCTTTGAGAGGATCGCATAAAAACCGATGAGGATTAGCAGAGAGCCCGTAATTATTCCTGTTACAGCCATCCTACACCTCCGAAGCGTTCTTAAGTTTTACAAGCATGGTCGAAAGCTCTGAGCCGACCTTTAAACCGATAAGTGTGGATATCAGAGGTATCGCTCCGGCAGAAAGAAGCCGCCCTGTTATTCCCGCTCCAAGTACCGTAGCATCAAGGAATCCGCCCGCGATAATGAGACCGGCAACACCTGTCAGAACATAGAAAATGCCTGAAACCGATTCAAGAATTGTGAAAAGAGTGGGGGATCCGTCGGTTTTGTTGTCAGCAAGGATCAACAGGAGCAGTGCAGACGCCATGACAGCTCCGCCCTGAAATCCGCCGCCCGGAGTAAGATGACCGTTCATTACGATATAAAGCCCTGTCATGAAAATAAACGGAAATATCACTTTTGAAGCGGTTGTAAGAAGTTCGCTTGATTCGCTTTTTGTTTCGTGACTTCTGTTCTTAAGGAAAAATGAAAGAATTGAAGCAGTTAAAAAAAGCACTGTCACTTCGCCCAGAGTATCAAGTCCGCGGTAAGTTACAACAACACTTGTCACGATGTTGACTCCGTTAAGTTCGGCAAGTCCTTTTGAAACATAGTGGCTTGCGGCACTTCCGAGTGTAGCGGGATCGGAATATCCAAGAGCCAGAGCGGCGAACATTGATGCAACACCGGCAAGAATGAAAATTATGAATAAGTTTCTAACCATTTTCATCCCTCCTCATTCTGCTTAAAACAAGAAAGAACACGACCGTCATCAGCCCGCTTCCTATCGCCGCTTCAGTAAGAGCAACATCGGGAGCGTCATAAATGATATACATGACACTCGCAAAAAGCCCTACTGCTCCGCTTGCGATCACGGCACTTGTCAGCGTTTTCACTATTACGGCAAAAACGGCTGAGAAGATGACTACAAGGGAAAGAACAATTAAAATTACCAGTTCCATTTATTCCCCCTTATTTATTTTAAGGTTTTTAAGATCATCCCGGTTGAGTTTTCCCTTTTCACAGTTGCTGTGGTATCCGGCTCTTCCGATGCAGTGGCTGGAAACCGGATTTGTAATGACAATAAATATAAATATTATCAATAATTTAGGCCACCAGACAGGATTTAAGACCGCAACACCTGCAAGTATAAGTAAAGATCCGAGAGTGGAGGCCTTTGTTCCCGCCTGAATGCGGTTGAAGAAATCGGGCATTCTGATCAGTCCCAGACTTGCGGTGAAAAGGAAAAATGACCCTGCAAGAACAATAAAGGAACCAATTATTTCGCGTATTTCCATCATAGCCCCCTCTCAATGAACCTTGCAACGACGATGACTCCGAGAAACGAAAGAAGTCCATATACAAGCGCAACATCAAGATATATCGCTCTGGACGCGAAGTGGGCAAGAATGACGATCAGGGAAATGGCGATAAACCCGATAACATCAAGAGAGACGATCCTGTTTATCGTTTTCGGTCCTATTGCAAACCTGACAACAGAAATTATCAGCGCAAGAAGAGTCAGCGATAAAGCAATATAAATAATGATCTCAACCATAGATCACCTCCAGATATTTTTCAAACTTTCTAACCATATCTATTGAATTTTTCTCAGCATTTTCGTTTCCGGCATCTATCCAGTGGATATAGAATGTGTCTCCGTATATATCAAGGGTGAAAGTTCCGGGGGTTAGAGTTATGGCATTGGCGAGCATGAATCTGGCGACAGGATCGGTCAGTTTTGTTTTTACTGCAATTATGCCGGGGTTTATCGGCAGGGAAGGGGAGAGGACTCTTTTTGCAACATCAATGTTTGATTTAATGAGCTCAAAAAGGAATACATGGGAGAAAACAAAAAATGCAAAGAACGCTTTGGGTGTGAGACGGATATTCTTAAAAATGGGGAACCGCAAAGTGCTCCAGCCGGCAAGAAACGCCGATATCACAGCACCTGTCACAAGATATTCAGGAGCGACACTTCCGTTTAGAAGAAGCCACACCGGAAAGAACATGTGGAACGAAATAATGAAGTTTTTCATTTCTCCTCCGCTTAGTTACATTGAGACAGGTGTTGATCCATAAGCTCAAAAAGCTTTATCACACACTCGTTTTCAAGCTTGTAATAAATATATTTGCCATCTTTTCGCGCAGAGATTATACCCGAAGCTTTAAGTATTTTCAACTGATGGCTCACAACGGAATTTTCGAGGTTCAGGGCAAGAGCGATGTCACTTGCACACAGCTCTCCGGCAGTCAGTGCCTTCACAACTTTAAGCCGCCCGGCATCTCCAAGCACCTTGAAAATCTCTGCCATTTTCTCGCATTTCTCAATGTTTTCAATAGCATGTCTCGCATTTAAAATTGTCTGATTAAGCTCGTCCATGATCCCTCCATGTTTGAATATTTGAACAATTGAACAATTGATAATATGTTAAACTGAAATTGATGTCAAGAAGAAAAACATACAAAAGCAAAATAATTTGCCAACTAAGTAGCAATCGTTAGAATATCTTTGAGTTTGATTCAATTCTTAGAAATCAGAAGTATGGAGATGCAAATGAAAAATGTTTTTGACCAGGAATACAAAAACTGGCTGAGAGAAATTAAAGAAAAGATTAAAGGAGCACAGATCAGGGCAGCACTATCTGCCAATTGTGAACTTATAAGTCTATACTGGTTTCTGGGAAGCCAGATCGTAGAAAAACAGAAAACTGCAGATTGGGGCAGCGGTTTTATAGATCAATTCAGCAAAGATTTAATTATCTCTTTTCCTGATTTGGCAGGGTTTTCTTCAAAAAACCTTCGTTATTGCAGAGCTTTTTACAATTTTTATACTAATCCTGTAATTTGGCAACAGATCGTTGCCAAATTGAGTAAAGATGGTGATCATGAAAAATGGCAACAGCTTGTTGCCGGAAACGATGCTTTTTCTCCAGATAATTTTATACCAAAAATAACAGGTCAGATTCCCTGGGGACACAACATTCATGTTTTCACAAAATCAAAAAGCTTTAATGAAGCACTTTTTTATATAAACCAGACCATTGAAAATGGATGGGGTCGTGATGTTCTTGCACTTCAAATAAAATCCAATCTTTTCAAAAGAAGCGGAAAAGCTGTTACTAATTTCAAAAATACACTTCCTGAACCTATGTCAGATCTGGCTCAGCAGACAATTAAAGACCCATACAGGTTTAATTTTATGACAGAAGCAGTCTCCCGACAATCGAAGAAATTGAAGCCGGACTTCAAAAAGAATTTGTGAAAACAAACAAAACAAAATAATTTGCCAACGCAGTAACAATCGTTAAAATCTTTTTGAAACATGCATTTCACCCCTCTTTTTTGCAAAGAGAGGGGCAGGGGTGAGTTAACCAGGGAGATACACATGAAAAGAAGTTTCGGGTCGGACAATCACAGTGGTGTGAATGAAAAGATCGCGGTGGCGATGCTGCAGGCAAATACGGGCGATGAGGTCGCTTACGGTGAAGACAAGTGGACTGAGCGGGCTATTGAAAAGATGCGGGATGTTTTCGGGCAGAAGGCGG
>JAGOEX010000128.1 GCA_017997475.1 bacterium | reverse complement strand
GCTGTCTTTTTTGTGATAAATATTTCACAGATGACAGCAGAAAAGACCATTGCCGAGATCAATATGACCGAATTCCGGTCGAAAGTGAAAGCGGGAGAAGTGAAAGAGGTCGTTATCGACGGCATAGAGTTCAAAGGGAAGCTCAATAACGACTCAACCTTTGTCGTCATAGGTCCGAGCGGAGAGAGAATGATGGAATTCCTTTCCGAAAACAATGTTCCGACAACTTATGTGAAGCCGGAGGACAATTCATTCCTTCAGACGATTCTTGCATCATGGCTTCCGATGCTTATTTTCATCGGGCTTTTCATCTTTTTCATGAGACAGATGCAGGGTGGGAACGGAAAAGCATTTTCTTTCGGCAAAAGCAAGCACAGAGTAATCTCAAAAGATCAGAATCCCATAAGATTCAAAGATGTCGCAGGGGTTGATGAATCAAAAGAGGAACTTACGGAAGTGGTTGATTTTCTTAAAAGACCGGCTCATTACACAAAAATGGGTGCTAAAATTCCTCACGGAGTTCTTCTTGTCGGGCCTCCGGGAACAGGGAAAACTCTTCTTGCAAAAGCAGTTGCCGGTGAAGCTGATGTTCCTTTCTTCATCATAAGCGGTTCAGATTTTGTTGAGATGTTCGTCGGAGTCGGTGCAAGCAGGGTCAGAGATCTTTTCACCCATGCCAAGGAAAAAGCGCCGTGTATTATTTTCGTTGACGAAATTGATGCAGTAGGTCGTCAGAGAGGTGCAGGGCTTGGTGGCGGCCACGATGAAAGAGAGCAGACATTGAATCAGCTGCTGGTCGAAATGGACGGTTTCGGAAGCGATCTCGGTGTCATTGTCATTGCGGCGACAAACAGACCTGATGTTCTTGACCCGGCACTTTTAAGACCGGGCAGATTTGACAGACAGGTTTATGTTCCGATGCCTGACATCAAAGGTCGCGAGATGATATTGAAAGTTCACGCTGAAAAAATAAAAATGGCGGAAGAGATCAACTATCACGACATCGCAAGAGGAACTCCCGGACTTTCAGGAGCCGACCTTGCGAACCTTCTCAACGAAGCGGCTCTCATTGCGGCATCAAGTTCTGCAAAAGAAGTCACGATGTCACACATTGAAGATGCGAGAGATAAAATTCTCATGGGGAAAGAAAGAAAAACGATGGTGCAGACTCCGGAAGAAAAGAAGGATACCGCATATCACGAGGCGGGACACACAATAGTCGGATTTTATTCAAAATTTGCTGATCCGATACACAAAGTTTCGATAGTTCCAAGAGGCAGAGCGCTCGGAGTGACCCAGCATTTACCTGAAAAGGATAAATACAGTTACCACAAAGAAGAGCTTGTTGACAGAATAAAGATCCTCATGGGCGGAAGAGTTGCTGAAGAACTTTTCATCGGTCGTATTACAACCGGAGCCGGAAACGACATCGAACGGGCGACACAGCTTGCAAGGAACATGGTGATGCAGTGGGGAATGAGCGAAAATCTCGGGCCCATTCATTACGGTGAAAAAGAAGAGCAGGTGTTCCTGGGTCGTGAACTTGGCAAGCGGACTCAGGTGAGCGAAGCAACATCAGAAAAGATAGATGAAGAAGTTCAGAAGCTTGTTGACAGCGCATATCAGAGTGCAAAGAGCATTCTTGAAACCCATAGAGATTCCGTTGAACGGCTGGTGGCTAAACTCATTGAAAAAGAGACGCTTGAAAAAAATGAAATAGTTGCCGCGATAGAAGGTGGTCAGAATGAAGCTTAAGGTTCTGTTCCTGACGGTGGCATTTGTTTCTTTAATTTTTGCATCATGCTCAACAGTTCCGAAAAAAACAATAAATACAGATAGTTCCTATAGCTGGACAAAAGAAAGTTTTGAGCTTGATCCGCAGAATCAGTCGTTTTCTGCTGAAGGTGAAGTTACGATGTGGATAGATTCTGTGCAGTTCAAGGGCAAGTTTAACGGTGATTATCAGATACTTTCAAGCGAAAGGAGCAAATGGCGGATGATCATCACAGGCCCTTTCAATATTTCGGTTGCAACGGTCATCATCAATGGAATGGCTGCACACATCTTTCATGACGGGAAATGGGAAAGCAAGCCGTGGCCTGAAATTTCAGCAGGGCTTTTCAATGCCGATGTTGACGGGGATGTCCTTTCGGTGATACTTGGCGGAAGGTTCAAATTTGAAGGCGTTTGCGCTGAAATATCAGAAAATTCAAAGCTTTGCAAAATGAATGAGATCTATTACAAGTTTGCAGGCAACCAGATCGTTGAAATATTAAGCGGTGATCTCTATGCCGTAAGAAAAGATGGCTCCTGGACCGGAGTCAGAAACGGAAAATACGCCTTTATCTTCAAAAATAAAGAATTCGACAACACCGTTTCGCTCAAAGATTCCCTGTTTAACCTTCCGGTGGAAGAAAAAGACGAATTCGACGATTTGTGATAATATTAACCGATTTTTTACAGTATCTTGAACAAATTCCTAAATCTTGTAGTATATAAGGACTTTAGTTTGGAGGATGAGATGAGATATGTTTTTTTGACAGTTCTAGTTCTGACGGTGTTTTTTTACGGCTGTGATGCATTTTTAACTCACGATACTGATCTGGAATACTATTCGGTGTGTGAAAGAAAATATCCGGGTGAAGATAACTGCTCTCAGCCCTATGTCAACTGCATTGCCTATGCCTATATGAGGGACTGGTATCTGTGGTATGACAAGATCCCTTTTATCGATCCCGGCACTTATGAAACGCTGGGAGATATGGTGAAAGCGTTAAGATATGAGGATGAAGGTGTGCTTATCGACCGTTTTTCATATTCGACAAAAAAAGAGGAACATGAAGATTATTACGCAGGGAAAAGATATGGAATGGGGACTTCATGGAAAAGGGATGAAGAGAACAAACTTTTTATAACGATGGTATATCCGACTTCCCCGGCCGATGTCGCAGGATTGAAAAGAGGTCAGCAGATACTTGCAATGAACGGTTTTACAGTTGAGGAGCTTGACGCAAATGCCGCATACAACAAGGAACATTCAGGCGATGATGATTTTGTGAAAAGGACTGACTGGAGCAATGTTTATGACGCTGAAAATGAAGGTGAGCCGGTTGACATGAAACTTCTTGAAAAGGGAGAGGACCTGGAAACAACAGTATATCTTGGTGATTACACAATGAAATCGGTTCTTAAAACCGTAATTGTTGATAATGGCGGAACGAAAACCGGCTACATTCACTTCAAGGCCTTTATCACCCCTTCAGAGCAGGAACTGAACGATGCATTTGCAGAGTTTAAAAAAGAGAAGATAGAAGAACTTGTCGTTGACATGAGATATAACGGCGGCGGACTTGTCAGAATTTCTGAACAGCTCATAAATCTGATTGCTGGAAAAACTGTAAAAGATGAGCATATAATCAAAATTCTCTACAACGAGAAACATTCCGATGTCAACAGCCACTACACAGGCAAAGTGCTTGAAAGTTCGATGGATCTGAAGAAAGTTGCTTTCATTACGACAAAAGGGACTGCGAGCGCTTCTGAAATGGTGATAAATTCGCTTCAACCGTTCGTTGATGTTTCGATAATCGGTGACACAACCTACGGAAAGCCGGTCGGGATGAATGCCAAGAACATCTGCGATCAGACGATAGTTCCGATAACTTTCAAGAATGCGAACGCAGTTGATTTCGGTGATTACTACCACGGAATTTCTGCCAACTGTAATTCGGTTGATGACTATAAACACGATTTCGGTGACAAGGATGAGTCATCGCTCAAAGAGGCGCTGAATTACCTCAAAACAGGAAAATGCTCAGAAACTGCAATGACTTTAAAAAATATGAAATCCCAATATATTGAAGATCTTATCCCATTTGAACTTAAGGGGATGAATCGGGTCGATTACACTTTTTAGGAGGTATCATGAAATATTTTTCTGTTCTGATTCTGTTGTTGATCATTCTGTCAGGCTGTTCAAGTTCAAATCCCGATGTTGAATGTATGACAGTTTTTGACTGCGATCCCGGTTTTATATGTGTTGACAGTATCTGTGTAAAAGATGAGAACTCCAAGCCGGTCGATGAAAATAATGATAAAAATGATGACTACATTCCTGTTGAAGATACAAATAATTTGAGCGATCCTGATGTCATTGAAAAGAACGACGATGATTCCGCAGGCGGAACAAAGTGCAAAATAGATTCAGACTGCGATGATGAAAATGACTGTACTGATAATATCTGTGACACTGGATACTGTTTCTATCCTTTGAAAATAGAGGAGTGTAACGGATTTGATGATAACTGCAACGATGAAACAGATGAAACATTTGAAGGGATGAATGAAGATTGTGATACAGGATTTTCAGGAAAATGTTCAGCAGGAAAGAAAACCTGTGTCGAAGGCAAAATTGTCTGCCTTTCCCCTTTCCATACCGAATCTGAGATCTGCAATAATGAAGATGACAACTGCGATGGTGAAACCGACAACTTTAAACCTGAAGAAATTCCTGACTGCCCTCTTACTCTCGGGGTTTGCAAAGGATCAAAAAAAGTTTGTGATGGATCAAAATGGCTTGACTGCGTGAATGAAAGTTACGGCGGTTTCTATGATGAAGAAGATGAACTTGATGATAACTTTCTTGATACCAATTGTGATGGAATTGATGGAAGAGTGGAACTGCTTGTTTTTGTTGACGGAACAAATGGCGATGATGACCTGAATGACGGTACTGTATCAAAACCCCTTAAGACAATAAACAAGGGAATAGAGACCGCGTTGACGCTCGGATTGCATGATGTTGTTGTGGCGGAAGGCATTTATGAAGAGGAGATCTATCTTGCAAGCGGAGTGAATATCCACGGTGGTTTCAGTCCTTCTCCTGAATGGGCAGGTGCAGTGGATAATGAAGTTGTTATAGCTGGCGGTCAATATGGTGTTACAGCTGAAGAGATAACAGGAGTGATCTTGAGATTTCTTACAATAACATCATCAGATCAGACAACCCCAGGAAGTTCTTCATATGGCATCTTTCTTTATAAAAGTTCTTTTGTAAAAATAAAGAATTCCCAGATAATTTCAGGTCTTGGTGCTGCCGGAGCAGATGGAGATAATGGAGTTGACGGTACAAAAGGTGAAAACGGCGGAAAAGGGGTCGAAGGATGCGAAGACAGCGGCGGATTTTGCGGTTCATGCAGTAGACCTTCGGCAGGAGCGGGAGGAAAGAATAACACATGTCTGGTGCATGGCGGTGCCGGTGGAAGACCGGGTTATGAGAACGGTTCAGGAGATCCCGGTGTTGCAGGAGATAACGGAGGCGGTTCAGGAGGACTTGGCGGAATTCATACCTCTTCAGGAAATACATGTACTTCAACTTCAACATCAGCGGTTTATTCAAAGGGGGGTAACGGTTCAGCAGGAAGTGCTGGAAGCAATGGTGAAGGCGGAGTTGAAGGAATCTTTGACGGTTCAGGATACGCATCTATATTCGGATCTGATGGAACAAACGGGACTGACGGTCGCGGCGGCGGCGGCGGCGGCGGCGGTCGCGGCGGAGAAGATGTTTGCGACAGTTACGGTTCTTCAGGTGGCGGCGGCGGAGCAGGAGGATGTGGCGGAGCTTCCGGCAAAGGTGGTCAGGGCGGTGGCGGATCTTTCGGGATCTACAGCATTGAATCAACAGATATATCAGTCATAAATACAGGAATTACAACTGCCGGAGGTGGAAATGGCGGAGCCGGTGGATCGGGTGGAGTCGGAGGAACTGGCGGAACTGGCGGTGCAGGGGGTTCTCACAGCGGTTCAAGCGAACAGGATGATGGCGGTTGCGGCGGTTGGGGCGGAAATGGCGGAGCCGGTGGAAGCGGTGGTCACGGTGGTGGCGGAGCAGGCGGTCCGAGTTATGGAATATATTCAATAAGTTCAACTATAAATACAGATTTGATCACTTATTCAATAGGTGACGGGGGAACAGGCGGAACAAGTTCAGGAAATGCCGGAACTGACGGAAGTGCAGGGGAGAAGAGTGAGTCGTGACGGGTGATGCGTGACGGGTGACGGTTTCACCATTCACGGTTTCACCATAACCATTTTTCCGGTTGATTCAGCCATTATTTCGCCGTTCATTGTGATATGCCCTTTTGCATAACAGATCCTTCCTTTTACCGATTCGACGAAACCTTCGATAAGTATTTCACTTTCAACAGGGATCGGTTTTCTGAATCTGACTGTGATCTCTCCGGTCACACCCGATTTATAGACAGTAAAAGCGGCATAAGCCATTATTTCATCCAGAACTGTGCTGATTATTCCGCCGTGAACGATCCCTTCCCATCCGCAGAATTTCCTGTCTATTTTTGTAACGGCCCACGCTTTTTTTAAGTTCTTATCACTTTTTATATCGAGCTTGAGTCCGATACTGTTCTCACAACCGCATACAAAACATGATCTGTCGTCATTAAGATCCATAATTCCCTCCTCTTTACAGACGCAGTGATTTTATATTGGTTAAAAGTTTTGTCAAAAGGTTATTTAATTGACACCTTTATTAAGATATTGTAGCTTGAAAAGTTGAATTTGTTTTTTTAAACGAGGTTTTTTGATGCTTGACTACATCATTTATGGTGCCGGATTTGTTCTTTTTCTCGCTTTTCTTTTCATCATCTGGAATTACGCAAAAGGATTGAAGGGTTCACCAAGAGAGATCTATCTTCTTTTCTTTACTAAAGTTACTGAATATTCAGCATACGGGGCGATAAATGTTTCGTTCATTCTATATCTTTCAAAGGATATGGGACTTTCCGATGTCGCGGCAGGAACATTCATGGGAGTTTATTCGGTCATGTTGTCCTTTCTGGTCATGATAGTCGGTCCTTTCTGCGACACTCTCGGAATAAAGAAAACACTTCTTGTCGGAGCATTCACCCTCCTTTTTTCAAGACTGCTGATGCCTTTCATGCCGAACCTTCCCCTTGCGATCATTTTCGGATTTTTTCCGATGGCTTTCGGAATTGCGATCACAGGTCCCGTTCTTTCTGTCGGTATAAAAAGATTTACGACAAAAGAAACCGCTGCACTCGGTTTCGGTCTTTTCTACACCTTGATGAATGTCGGATATGCGATCGGAGGAAGAATATTTGACGGAATGAGGGCGGCTTTCGGAGAACACGGTGTTTACAGTATCTCTGAAAAGTTCGGAATTTCGCTTCCTTTTGACATAACTCTTTCAACATATCAGATGATTATACTTCTTGGTTTTGCCATAAATGTTCCTGATCTCATTGCGATCCTTATGTTCAGAGACGGAGTTGAGCTTCATGATGACGGCAAAATGACCATAACTCCGGTAAGCGTCATGTCCAAAGGCGGGAACTTCTTTAAAATGCTGGGGAGAACAGTGGCGGAAACCGCCCTTAAAACATGGAAGAACCTTGCAAATGTTTTTAAGGAAAAGTCGTTCTGGGTCTTTATCGGGATGCTTTTTCTCATTGTTTTCACGCGGCTTATATTTGAACATTTCCATTACACTTTCCCGAAATACGGAATACGGCTTCTCGGTGAAGGGGCGAGGATAGGCACTATTTACGGAGTTCTTAACCCGTCGCTCATAGTTTTTCTTGTTCCTCTTTTTTCTGTTTTCACAAGGAAGATC
>JAGOEX010000127.1 GCA_017997475.1 bacterium | reverse complement strand
ACGAGTTTTATCCTCTTCTTTACTATCACAGGCACAAAAAGAAAAAAGAATTAAAAATATTATTAAATATTCTCTCATATCATTCTCCAGCAAGATTCTGTGCTTCATTGATTGAATTAGGAAACCTGGAAAGACAATCCGAAGACCCCTCGATCTCATCATCTATACAAGTAAGGATTATATTCTGGATTATCCTTCCTGCCAGCACTATATTAGTAAAATAAATATGTAGCGTGATTTCTTCATTTACAACATTAAAAAAAACATCATTCGCCAGATTCGTGCTTATTGTTGTTATTTCTTGAGTACCAATTTCATCCACTTCGTCATTGAAATCTATGTTTGCCAACCAAAGAAATTTCTTGGAAAAATTAGCAAGATGAAAAGTAGCGAAAGTGTTTGGAAGCCAGCCAAAAGCGAAAGCACTAAAACTCAAAAATCCATCCCATCCATCAAAACTTGTTTCAAAGTTTTCTAATGCCAACCGGTAATGATGTCCAATAACGTTATTATTTATATCTAATGTCTCCTCATATGCGATTCTGAACTCAGCATCAACATACATATCAAAATCAAAAGGCCACCAACTTTTGTCTGTTAATCCGAAATTTACATCCACCAATTTTGGGTCTTGATAATCAAATGTTACATAATCGTGACCAGCTTCCAATGAGAGATCTATATCGGGAGAACTTTTGTGGTATGTGTCATCAACTTCTGTGAGATGTCCTATTGTACACTCTATTGACTGCATAAGATCGTTTCCGCTTACTTTATTTACAAAATCAGAAACCCTGAATATTTGACTCCTATACATATTTTTAAATCACTGACATTAATATTTCTAAAAAGTTCCGACCAGAGATCCTGTCCTGTTTTTCCCCAGCATTCTTCACCGCTTAAACCACTTGTATCAACTTCAGGATCTTCATCTATGTAATAATCAAATATTTCAGGTAAAGCTCCTTTATACTGTAATTCACCCTCAACAGTTGAAAAATTTGCAGGAGCAATCATTTTATATAATGCAAAGAAACTGCTCGGTTTATAATTTGATAAAGCTACCAACACAGCTCTCTGATCATTTGGAATACGATCCGACAAAGCAGGATCATTTAAAATGTCTTCATAAAAATTTCCACCTTCGGCATGGATATCAATTAAGTACTTGACATATGGTTTTTCCAATTCGTCAATATCATCATTCTCATCAACCCATAATTTCATTTCATACGCTACCTCCGGCACCAAACCTTCTTTTGTGATAATAACTGGAGCATCTCCCTCATTCATTGACCAGCCGTAGTCACCTGCACTGTTGAAATTCTTTATCTCGTATCCTGCCGGAACATCAGCATAAATAAATATTTTAGTGTCTTTAGGAAAATATCTGTACCAACCATGCACTCTCATGTCGTTCAAAGCTCTTTCCTGTGTGTTTGAAAGATCAAATAATCGTTCGGCAACAAAAAGAGAGCCAATATAATCTTCATTTCCCTCTTCATAAACATACTGCTGCGGAGTCAGATTAAATTTTGCAGCCATTATAAAACACTCTCCGACACAAGGTTCAACTTCTCCGCCGGTGTCGGTTGTTCCATGGTCTGTCGACCCGATAAACGGAGTTGATGTTTCAGCCGTAACAGCTTGAATCTGATCATTATAATATTTCTTTTTGAAAACAACATTTCCTTCCGCATCTTCAAAACAATATCTGTTCTTTAAACAATAGTTGAGACTCTTTGAAAAACTGCCTCCGTCTCCAAATCCGATCTCAATTTTTATCTCTTTATCGCTGACGCTGTTTTCTCTCATTTTATCTACAAACCCTGCACTGAAAACAAATTCGCAATACCTCTCAGTTTCACATTCTTCAGGATTTCCAATGTAAAAATCCTTCCGGCAACCTGTACATCCGTCAAAATCAACAAAATTTCCGTCATCACATTCTTCATATCCTTCGACAACCCCGTTTCCGCAGGGAACCGAACATGTGTGATAAATATGGTCATAAGCATCATCGCCATTGCCTGTCACTTCCACTGCAATATATTGACTGCCGCTGATCCGATGATCCCATTGAAAATCAATATACTGATCATCAAGAGTAATGCAAATTCCTTCAAGGGTGCATGTTTCAACTGTTTTCCAGTAGTTATGCCAATTGTTTTCCGGATCTTTTACATTTATGATTATGTCATATAGAGATGCATTTTCGGGAGTGAAATTGTAATAATTTGTCGCAAAAATGAATCTGTAATGACAGTTCCCGGTATTAGAACACTCGGATTCATTCAATATTATCAGATTGTCAACGGATGATGCCCCGTCAACTATGCACTGCATTCCAACGGCATGAAACCCGCTTTCACATAAACAATACTGTGTCCCGCCACCAACTTCACAGGTTCCGTGACCACTACATGTTTCGCCATCACATCCCAAAACACAGTTCAATCCTTCTGCAATATAACCTGAATCACAGACACACCATTCATCACTTCCATCTTCTTCGCAGTATCCGTGTCCGGAACAGGTAACATCTTCGCAAAGATCAGGTCCCCACCCGGCTTGAACAGATAAATTAAAAAACACAAAAACCAATAAAATTAACGCTTTCTTCATCTTACCCCTCCCTCAAAAATCAATAAAAGTGTCCCCAGGAAAACTCTTGAAATATTCTGAATGTATCTGAAAAAATTAAAGAATCGACTTGTCTCTTGTCTTGTCTTGTCTTGTCTTGTCTTGTCTTGTTAGAATCATCCAGTTAAAACAGGAAAAGCAAGCTTTATCTGAATTTTTTATCATTTTTGTTTCCAACCGAAATCTGATCAATTTGTATTAAAATATTTCAGCAAGTCAAGGGAAAATGTTCAAAAAATTTATATTTTAAAAAGAGCAAAAAGTTTTATTTGACTTACTCTTGAAAATCTGTTGTAGATATGTTCAGGGTTACGGTTTTTTGATTAATAACGGGATATTGGAGAACGAGATGGAAAACAGAGCTCACAATTTTTTTGCCGGTCCGGCGGCGCTTCCGACAGAAGTCCTTAAAAAAGCTCAGGCGGAACTCCTTGATTTCAAGGGAATGGGCGTTTCTGTTATGGAAATGAGTCATCGTGACAAGGCGTTCATAGCTGTTGCCGCTGAAGCTGAAGCGGATCTTAAAAAACTTCTGGGGCTTGGTGATGATTATGCTGTTCTTTTTCTTGGCGGCGGTGCGACACACCAGTTCACTCTGCTTCCGATGAATGCTCTTAATGATGGTGACGAAGCCGATTATATCGTTTCAGGCAACTGGGCAAACCGTGCGTATGAAGAAGGTCAGTTCATTGGAAAGGCAAATCTTGTTGCAACTTCAAAAACTCTTGCAAAACCATATTCAGAGCTTCCTGTCGTAAAACAGGAAAATATGAGTCCGAAGGCGAAATATCTCCATTTCTGCTCAAATAACACCATTTACGGAACACAGTTCTTTGAGGATAACTTCCCGAAAGCACTTCCGGGTGTAGGCCTTGTATGCGATATGTCAAGCGGTTTCATGTCACACACTTTCGATGCGACAAAGTTCGACATGATCTATGCAGGTGCTCAGAAAAATATCGGACCGGCAGGTGTCACTGTTGTTGTTCTGAGAAAAGAATGGGCGGCAAAAACTTTCACAAAGAAAGTTGTAAAAAGCTTCGACTACAATTTCCAGATCAAAAAGGAAAGCATGTTCAACACTCCGCCATGTTTCAACATTTATATCACTGGTCTTGTTTTCAAGTGGATGCTTGAAATGGGCGGAATGGAAGGAATGGAAAAGAGAAACAAGATCAAAGCTGAAACAATTTACGGCATGATCGACAAATATCCTGATTTCTACAGAGGTTATGTAACAAACAAAGCTCACCGCTCATGGATGAATGTCACTTTCAACCTTCCCTCTGAAGCACTTGAGGAAGAATTCGTAAAAGCGGCAAAAGCTAAGAAAATGCTTGGACTTAAAGGATACAGAGACCTCGGCGGAATCAGAGCCAGCATCTATAATTCAACAAGCCCCGAAAGCGTTACTGCACTCGCTGATTTCATGGAAGAATTCAAGAAAAACCATTAATAGCTATTTGAATAGATTTCTCACTCACATTTTACAGGAAATATTTTCACCTGAATAATTTCTGTTGCAATCACTTTATTGTCTGATTTCAATTGAGGATAAAGATAATATGTCTTTACGGAATCATCTTCAGTCCAGGCTCCATCATAACAGCTAACTTCGTCGAAATTTACTTCGTAGGTGACTTCTGTTCCTTTTTTAACACCGAAAAATGTTGTTTCATCCATTTTTTCTATCCCTTCTTCAGGTTCTGCTCTCAATGTTTTAAAAGAAACATCCATACTGCAATCAAGTTTGTATTTTTCATAAGTTTCTGAGCTGTCAGGAAGGATCAACTCCATTTGCAGATCTTTTTGTTCGTACTCAAGAAGTGAGTTTATCGCTGCAACAATATCATCACTCAGTTTTCCATTTTCCGGATCAAGTGAATCGAAGAAAAGAACTTCTCCGGCAGCATTTTGTGATGCAGTTTCTTCAAGAAGTGATCGCTCAACATCATTGGGACTTGAAGATGTACTTATCTGAACAAATTTAGATTTAGTGACCCGTGCTGCTTCAACAACATCATCAAGCTTATGTACATCACTGGAACCTTTCTTCCAAACTTCATCTAATCCATTGCTTGAATCTTCTTCTTCAGACAATATTTCCAGAATCTCTTCATCTGAAAGAAGTATTAAAATATGGTTTGCATTTTCTCTTAAGCAAGCTCCACCGATATTTCCCAATGCTCCCTTACAGTTTTTTGGAAGAAAATAAAAATCTTCTCCGAAAGGATTCCCTGAATATACTAAATTACCTTTAAATCCATCTCCTATCATTGACTGATAAATTGTTTCAAGATGAATTTCCCAGCTACCATCAAAACTATGTTCAGAAATTCTGGTTTTTAACATCTCAGCATCTTTTGTTTGTCTAAGAGCTACATCGTACGGCATTTCAATAAGCCCGAAAGAGATGTCATCTGCCTCATTAACCTGAGACAGCTTTTCGTTGATCAGATCTGATATTTCTAGTTTTATATTTTCAAAAGATTCTTCCATAGAGCCTGTTGCATCAATCAGAAATGTGATATCCGTCTGTTCTCGTGGACCAACATTAAAAGTCAACTCTATTTCTACACTTTTGCGTGAATAACAACCGCTTGTACAGATAGTTGGAATGGTTGAATAATCTTCAGCATCCAGTGGATTGGTTTCATTACAGACGATCTCTGTAAGATCATCATCACCATCGCCGTCAGTATCATTTTTATATGGGTCTGTACCAAGTTCTTTTTCGTGGTTATCTGAAAGTCCGTCATTGTCTGAGTCTCTGTCAATATAATCAGGCCTTTCATCTCCGTCAGTATCCCTACATCCATTTTCTTCAGTGAACTCAGGACATTCAACATTGTCTGGGATTCCGTCACTTTCTGAATCTTCATCCTGGTAGTCAGGAGAATTATTTCCATCCTGATCAACACACGGACATTCTTTACATTCATACCCGTTGGGAATTCCATCCTTATCGTCATCGCCCTTTTTCCACTCTTCTGTCTCCCACTCTTCTTTTGTCAGATCAGGACCGCAGAATTCAACACTTTCATCGGAATCGCTCAAACTGTCATTTTCATTATCATATTCAAAGTCATTTTCATTTTCTGCCTCTGTTAATTCAACATCAGCATCATCTTTATAAGCTTCCTCATCTATTTCATTTTTGCTTATATTGCAAGCAGTGAAAATAAAAAAAAGCATTGAGATAAAAGTTAGTTTTTTCATTGCATTATCCTCTAATATTCCAACGAATTTAATGTATCACAGCGAAGCAGTTGTGTCAAATGGAAAAGGAAGAATTCAAGAAAAGCCATTAATAGAAACTGCCTCAAAATAATTCAACTAATCTATTGATTTTCCTGACATATCAGATACAATTGCATTGATTTTACGATTTTGAGGAATTATGCGTGAAATAAAGAAAGTAGTTACAAAAAAGAAGCTCGGTGATCTTAAAAATGACAAAAGCGATCTTAATTACTGGCTTTCAAAAACACCGGATGAAAGAATCCTTGCTGTGGAAGAATTAAGGAGACAGCACCCCGAAACTCATGGGAAATTGCAAAGGGTTGTTCGAGTTATTAAACGGAAAAAATGAAGAATTATTTTCTTCTTTTACTACTCTTTTTCACTTTTGCTGTTTTTGCGGATTCGGCGTTTCTGGCTGATCAGAAGAAGTTTGGAAGGGTAAGATCGGCTTATGAACAAAAATGGGAATTTATTCTTTCAACTTTGAAAAATGAGAAGATAGATCCTGACAAGCTGAATATTCTCATTGTGTCATTTAAAGATGAGGGTCAGCTTGATGTTTACGGCAAAAATAAATCGGAAACGCAGTATAAAAAACTGAAAAGTTATAAGATCTGTTCAAAATCCGGAGATCTCGGTCCCAAAAGAAAACAGGGTGATTATCAGGTTCCGGAAGGATTTTATCACATTGACAGATTCAATCCTTCAAGCAGTTACTATCTTTCGCTCGGATTAAATTATCCCAATGAATCCGATAAAAAGAAAAGCAGTTTCCAAAACCTCGGCGGAGACATTTTCATTCACGGGGAATGTGTCACGATCGGATGCATGCCGATGACAAATGACAAAATCAAAGAAATTTACATTCTTGCGATCGAAGCAAAAAATAACGGTCAGAACAGAATCCCTGTTTATGTCTTCCCTTTTGAAATGAACGATGGAAAGTTCAATAAATTCAAGAACGAATACAAAAACGATCCTGGAGTGCTCAAGTTCTGGACAAATATCAAGGGCGGTTATGACCTGTTCATCAGGAACAGAACTGAACTTAAATTCTCGGTTGACAAAAAAGGTGATTATCTTTTTTAAATGTGTAAAATCGGCAACAGTTATTTTTACGGGGTCTTGATGCGGATACTGTTTGCTGTGTTTTTCATTATTTCTCTCATTTATTCAGGATGTTCCGATTTCAGGGACAGTCGTCTGGGAACTGAGGGGGAACCTTGTTTCGGCAACGGGACATGCAAAAAAGGACTTGAGTGTGTGTCAGGAATATGCACAGAAAACATAGACATTGACTCAGGAGATACAGAAAATACTGTGCCGGATGAGGCCACCGATGAGAACACCGACATATCCGACGATTTATCCGACAATTTATCCGACGAAGCCTTGGCGGAGTCGGAAGCAACCGATACCGAGTCGGAAGCAACCGACACCGATTCTGATAATTTAATAGATATTGATGATAACAATGAAGATGATGCTGATACTCATGACTCAGTAAACACACCTGACGATGAACCGGCTGATAACTGCAAAGATCTTAACAACCCTTGTAACGACGCCGGTGATGCATATGCCGTCTGTATCAACAAAACAGGCGGATATGAGTGCAACTGCTCCGCAAACTATACCGATAACGGAACCTTATGTGTTGCCGACACCCGCCCCGATCAGCCCTGTACAGGACTTCCCGCAAATGCTGAGTGGAATACTGTCTCAACTATAACTCAGACCTGGAACGGAGTGGCTTGGTCACCTGGAACAATTGGATATTACAACGAAACCGCGACTACAACCGGGTGCCATTTCAAGTGCTCAAGCGGATATCACTGGTACGGATCTGAATGCATTTCAAACAGCAGGGTTTTCACCTGTGCCGATAAACCTTTAAACACCGACTGGAATTCTGTT
>JAGOEX010000126.1 GCA_017997475.1 bacterium | reverse complement strand
ATCATTTTGAAACAGTTGAGCTCGGTGTCCAGACAATGTCGGAATCTCTGTTGGTAAAAATGAAAAGAGGGCATTCAGCGGAAGATGTTCTCAAAGGTGTCGGAATCATAAAAAACAATGGAATAACGGCAGGTCTCCAGTTTATGACCGGATATCCTGATGAAAGTGTAGAAGATGTTGAAATAACTATTGATTCACTCAAAAATCTCAAGCCGGACTTTATAAGGATATATCCGTTTGTCCCCCTTGAAGGAAGTGAAATGTTTGAAGAGATATCATCAGGAAGAAAAGAACTTATTCAGAAAGAAGAGGTTATGGAAAGAACAGTTTCTCTCTTTCTTGAAGCAATGAAGCTGAAGATTCCTGTCATCCGGATCGGTCTGCCCGTTTCATCTTCAATGCCCGATATTTATCCGCACAATCTCTCCCAAGTCGTTGTCGGAAGGGCTATTGAACGGCTTGCGGCTGAAGGCGAGACCTTATTTGATCTGCCTTCCGAGTGGATGACATCATTTTTTACGGCAAGAAAAAAATTTCCTCAAATTCTTGTTGACAAATGAAAAAATCGTAATAAATTAAATTCCGTTAGTGCTATTCAGTACATTCTTACTCAATGTTCTATGGTTATTTTCTTTTACGATTGAAAATCCCCGCTCAGGGGATTCTCATCTTTTAAAAAAGTTCTAATATAAAATTGATAAATAGCTTTTCCGGAGTAATATAAATAAGCTTGTGGTTTAAGAATATGGAGCGGATGAAATGAAAAAGCTTGCAGTCATGATAGTTACAGCGGTCGCCTGGCTTTTCTCATGTGAAAATACGGATTACAGCGATTACGACCTTCCCGGGGATTGTGGCGGAAAATGTGAATTTGTAAGTGACATGAACTCATTCCGTGATGCCGTCGCAAATTCCGCGGCACAGTTCTCAAACTGTATCTGTCTTGAAGAAGGGTTGCTTGATGGTGAGATAACTGTTTCAAAAACATTGAACATAATCGGAAGAAAAGACAGTTCATCCATGTTGAAGGGCATCTCTTTTTACAATGCTCAAAATGTTCTTGTATCGGACATAACTTTTGAAAATATCTCAGTTAATGACTCTGCAATGTTCATTTCAGGGAGCTCAGTTAAGATTGAAAATGTCGTTTTTTCCAATATCAGTGCCGGCTCTCTTTTTGGCGGAAGGGGAGTTGTTGTTTCTGGAAAAAGTTCGGATGTCATTTTTGAAAATGTAAGGATCAAAAAAACTGACGGAACAGGTCTTTTGATAGACGGATCACATGAAATTTCAGTTATATCAAGCACTTTTTCAGATTGCGGTTTTGCAGGAATATGGGTCCAGAATAGTCGGGAAACATCAGGGATGCTTAAGGTCTCAGACACCGTTCTTAATGATAACGGTGCAGTTTCATTGCAGATATTGGGAAAAACAGCTCTAATGGTTTCTGATTCTCAAATAAACGGAGTGAAAAAAAGAGAGATAAATATGGAAGTGGTAGGGGATGGAATAGTTGTCAAGAACGGAATGATGACGCAAAGCGGATCAGTATCAATAAAAAACCTCAAAGTTACAGGATTTGAAAGAGCCGGAATGATATTTGACGGTGGAAACGGCTCTGCGCTAAACGGAATAGTCCTTGAAAATATCAGCATCACTTCTGAAAACGGGCAGTTCGGAGCAGTTGTGCAGAATGGGTCAGAGCCGGCAGGATTCAGGAACGGAATTGATGTAAACACATTTACGCAAAATGATAAAAATTTGACCAGTCCGCTATATCTTATTGAAACAATTCAGGAAATGTAACATGCTGAGGATTGTTTTTCTCCTTTTATTTTTTATTTCCTGCAGTGTGGAAAAACCTGTTCCTGAAAGTGATCATGAAAATAGAGATGACTCAGAACTTCAATGCGGAAATTATGAAGTGACTGTCGAAACCCCCGTTATGCCGAGCGTCCCTGAGATCGATGAATTGCAGCATTATTCAAAAGAAATGGTTAATTGCGTTCAACTTGCTGAAATAACGGAAGAAAAGATGGTTCTTGAAGAAGGTTGCTATCAGGGGTGTCTGACTGTTTCAGGAAAACTTTCAATAACCGGAAAAGGTAGCACAAAAACGGTAATATTCTGTGATGATGACAATGCAGGGGCAGTTATAGATATTAAAGAAAATTCTGAAGTAAATATAGACAATGTGACATTGAGCGGATTAACAAGAGGAGTGCTTGTGGAAAAGGAAAGCACTGTATTTATTAATGAAACCGTTATATCAGATTGCGTGAAAGGGGGGATAAATGTCTGCGGCGGGGAATATGAGTGCGGAAGTGAACTGTTTTTTGAAAGAAGCAGAATTGAAAATATAGTTCCTGAAAAACAAACTGAGATAAGTTACGGAATTTCAATGGGTCCGGGCAGAGTAACAATTAAAGATTCTGTTATGTCGGGATTTAATTCATTCGGGGTCGCACTTTGGGGGGGGAATGAAGGTCAGAGCATTGTCGCAGAAATAGAAAACACTGTAATATCAGATGTTTATGGAGGGAATGAAATCTTTGAAGGTCATGCTGTATATGCAGAAGGAGGGACAGTTCTTTCAATTGCGGAAAGTAAAATAAATGACAGTTCCGCAACATTTATCTATTTTTCATCAGATATGGCGGGTGGAGTTCTGAATATGTCCGATGTTACATTGGAAAATATCATTAAAACAGAGAAAGAGCAGGGGGGAATAGTTCTTGACGGCAGAATGTCTGCTCAAATGGAGAGGATTTATATAAAAAATTCAAGGGGTAACGGGATATTTTTAAATGGAACTGAAATTACTGCAAATGATATAACAATTGATTCTGTTTTTTCTGACGGTTTTGGAAATAACGGCTCAGGAATGATGCTTTTTGACGGAAGCGATTCAGAATTCAACCGTATTTCTATAAAAAACAGTCAAACTGCGGGAATTCTCATGGATGGATCATGTCGTGGCGAAATTAAGAATTTCAGAATTTCAGACACACGCTCCGACCCTGATATTTCTGAGTTCGGAGTAGGGGTTGCTGTTCAGGAAAACGCTGAATTAATTATGGAAAACGGGATAATTGATGGGAACAGAGAGTGCGGAGTTATGGCGGTCAACGGAAAAGTCGGAATGAACAATGTTGAAATAAAGAACACGATGCCGCGGGAATGTTATGAACTGAAGAGCTGTCAATTTGCCCCCGGAGTTCCTTTCGGTCACGGGATTTCGCTTTATCAGGGTTCTGAACTGGTTTTAGGCAAGATCTCTATTTCCAGTAACAACAACGGACTCAACATTGAAAACTCTGAAGTGGTTAGAACGGGGGGAGAAAAAGCAATTTTCATAAAAAACATAAGTGCCGTCAATGCATGGAACATAAGCAGTTACAAAGATCTTGAGAAAAGTTTAACTGATTCAGAATATTGTGAAAACCAGTCAGTTTTTACAACTGATGTTCAGCCAGTCAGGGAAGGGATATGAGACTACTTGTCAGACAAAGGTATTTTAAAGGAAAAAGTACTCCCTTTCTGAGGTGTGCTCGATATTTCAAGGGATGAATTCATTTTTCTTAAAAGTTTATCTGTGATAGCGAGTCCGAGTCCTGTTCCGCCGAATTTTCTTGTGATGGAAGTGTCCGCCTGATAAAAATTCTCTGTTACTTTATGAAGTTTCTGCTGTTCTATCCCTATGCCTGAATCTTCAACTGAAACCTGAAGAAAAGGAAGATTCTTTTTTTCCTTAAAATATTCAAGTTTAAGGTTCACAAATCCGCTGTTTGTGAATTTCACAGCATTGCCTGTCAAGTTCAAAAGGATCTGCTTTAACCTCAGTTGATCAACGAATATTTTCTGAGGAATATTTTCAGGAAGCATGAGAGATGCTTTAAGACCTTTTTCTTTTGCAAGGGGCTCGAAGGTTTTAAAAACTTCATGGAAAAGAGCTTCCAAATCGGTTTCCTGTGTGTGCAGTTCAAGTTTGCCTGCTTCAATTTTGCTCAGGTCAAGAGTGTCATTTACGAGATCGAGCAGTGTTTTTGCCGAACTTTTAAGCATCTGGACAAACTCTGTCTGTGTTTCATCAAGCTTTGTCTCGGTTTCAAGAAGGTCGGTAAATCCGATTATTCCGCAAAGAGGAGTTCTGAGTTCGTGGGTCATGTTCGAAAGAAAGTCCGATTTTGCCTTATTCGCTGATTCAGCCGCTTCTTTTGCTTTGAGGAGTTTCATTTCGGTCTCTTTTTTAGCCATTGCTGTCGAAGTTATCGCTCTGAAAATAAGGAGTTCTTCTTCTTCGATCGGGGTCTGATCACGGTGTCCTGCAAAAAATATGTTGCCGAAAAGATGACCGTGATTGACCAGAGATATTCCAATGAACCATCCGAACCCGAGCGTTTTCTGAACAACTTCACACACAGTTTCAGGAATGGAGCCGAGAACCACTTCCTTTAAAGATAGAGGCGGGCTGATCTTTTCAGTTATCATTTTTTGATATTGATCAGGTGTCAGTTTTATGGTCGTGCCCACAACATTCTTCTTTAAGAGATTGTTGATGATCGAAATTTCATTCCCTGGAAGAGCGATGGTTTTAACAAGGATTTCAGAGGTTTCATTGTTGAAAGTTGATATCCAGCATGCTTTTACTGAAAAGAGTTCCCGTGCTTTTGTAACGATGAAATCAAGCATTTCAGTATGATCCTTTTCAGCAAGTTCAAATGAGTATTCATGCAGTTCTTTAAGTAGTTTCAGATTCTTATCTTTTGCAGCACCATTCATGACAACTCCATTTTCAAATAAGCAGCTTTGAATCTTTTCACATTTTCTGAAATATTTCCATTATTTTGAAACATCCCTCCGCCGATCAGGAACATTGCATCATTTCCGTAAAATTTTTTGAGTTCAGACATTCTTTCAAGTGTCATTCCTCCACCCGGAGCAGGAAATATCGGACTGTATCCTGCAAATGGCTCCGTGCATCCTTTCTGAATTGAACTGCACTCATCTTTAGAAAACGAGAATCTTCCGCCGTAACTTGGAAAAACACTCGCATCACACCCCGACATTCGCATAATCTGACCAAAAAGGGCATAGTGACTTATTCCGCTTTCATCAGAATTCACAAAACTTCCTGAAAGTGCAGGATGGGCAATGAGCGGAAGAGCTATGGAATCATCTTCAGAAATCATTCTTGCAAAGTCGATCCCTGTCACAAACGGGGCGATAAGCAAAGCGCCTGCCCCGGCCTCTTTTGCAAAATGTGCACGGTCAATAACTTCTGAAGCGGATGCAGAAATGCTTGGAGCATAAAGAGTTTTTGAGCCGGTTTTTGAATTTATCTCATTTACTGTGTCACTCACTGCTTTAACCCTTTCCCTGAAACGGCTAAACGGCTGATCGGCAAGTCCGTGATCGTCTTTGATGAGGTCAATTCCGCCCAGAGTAAAATCGGCCGCCATTTCTGCAAGTGTTGAGGGGCTAAGTCCCATCGGTTTTATCGCTCCGCAAAGAAGCGCTCTGTCGTGAACACCGGTCAGTTTTCTTAATCCTTCAATTCCAAATCTCGGACCGGTTGATATGTTTTTTAAGTAATTATGCTGGTTTATCTTTAACAGCCGGATCCCTTTAAGCAAAGATATATTGCCGAAAAGGACAGTGAGAAACTGTGTAAACTCATGTCCGCAGATCTCAACGGCGTAACTTATTTCAGCGGTGTATGAGCCGTTTTTGTGAATCTGAAAACTCTCAATGCGGCCGAAAATATGATCTCTGATCGCTCCTTTGGGAATAAGATCTTCAGGAAATTCAACAGTCTGTTCAATGCATATTTTCTCAGCAATTTCAATGGCTTCTAATTCAGTTCCCGATATCTGATAAATAACGGAAAACCGTTCTTTTGAAATATGGTCAATTAAAGATGGCTCGTTAAACCGCTCATTACCTTTTATCATTCATTCCTCAATTTAAAGTGCTTCAGCTTTTGATTCGCTGTGAACCGCTTCTATCCGCACTGTTCCCAGTTCGCTTTCGCTTATATTGAGCTCTTTTCCAATAATCTTTTCAACTGTTTTTATGAGTGTCACAGCATCTATCCCGTGTTCCTTCATCAGATACCGTCTTGAAGCACCGTGGAGAAATCTGTCCTGAATTCCGAGCTTTACAAGTTTTTTATTCAGTCCTTTGGAGGCAATAATTTCAGCGACACAGGTTCCAAGACCGCCGATAACTGAATGATTTTCCATGGTTATCACACCGAATTTTGCCTGACTTATCGCGTTTTCAACTTGAGGGTCAGTGAACGGTTTGAGAGTTGAAATGTGGTGGTGGCAGACAGAAACACCTTTTTCCTTCATGAGCTTTGTCGCTCTCATTGCTTCTTCAGTGCAGATCCCGCTTGTAAGAAGCAGAATATCAGTTCCGTTTGAAAGAACTCTTGAACGGTTGAAAATAAGCGGATCTTTGAAAAGTCGCGGTATTTCGCCTCGGAGCATCCTGATATAGACCGGTCCGTTTATTTTGTGTGCCGTATCAAGAACTGTTTTAACATCTGTCGCATCACCTGTTTCAAAAACTGTCATGTTGGGAAGAGACCGCATCAGCGAAATGTCTTCGATCGCCTGATGACTTGCTCCGCCCGGAGTTGTAACGCCCGGAAGAAAGCCGATCATTTTGACAGGAATATTGCTGTATGCCGCACTCATCGCAACCTGATCATAAGCCCTTCTGTAAATGAAAACGGCAAAAGTGTGAATATAAGGGACAAACCCTTCTTCTGCCATTCCGACGGCCCAGCTAAGCATGTTCTGTTCAGCAATTCCAAGAGAGAAAAAACGGTCAGGATATGCATCCCTGAAAAGATCGGCTTCGCATGAACTTGTAAGGTCTGCGCTCAGAACTATCACTTCTTTTTTATCTGCCGCCCATTTGACAATATTGTGTCCGTGAACTTTAGAGAATATTTCCATGTCACTTTCCTCCAAGTTCGTTAAGTATTTGAGTATATTCAGCTTTTTCAGAGTCAGACTTAAATCTGAGATAGTGGAGTTTCGGAGCGTTTCTTCTTAAAATTTCAAGTCCTCTGCATGGATCTGTTTTGCAAAGAACGGCAAGAACTTTGTTTTCATGAGGAGTTTCAACGCTTTTGCAAAGTGCTTCGATGTCGTGTCCGTCAACTGTCACAACTTCTGCCCCGAAAGAGCGGAGACGGTCTGCGACTGATCCCATTTCCATGACATTTCCGACCGGTCCGTCACACTGCTGACCGTTCATGTCGGCAAAAATGATCAGATTATCAAGCTTATAATGACTTGCCGCCTGTATCGCCTCCCATGTCTGTCCTATCTGGAACTCTCCATCCGAAAGATATACAAAATTCTTTCCGTTATCATTTTTCATTTTTCTTGCAAGGGCGGAACCTGCTGCCCGACTTATGCACTGGCCGAGTGAGCCGGCGGTCACTTCCATCCCCGGAGAGTGTTCGGCTCCGATCATTTCGACTGAATATCCGTCACGGTTGAAATAATCAAGCCCGTCAGCAGTCATCCTTCCCGTTTCGATCAGAAGTGCATAAACAACAAGGGCATAGTGTGCCGGAGAAAGATAAAACCGGTCAAAACCTTCAACATGTCCGCCGTTATATTCAGACCCGGTTTTGTAATTGATATTGTCAGCAGACGGAACCCCCTGAAAAAGTCCCGGTTTCAGCGGAGTGTCAAGCTCCGGCATGCTCATAATATGTAAATAAAGAGCAGAAAAAGTCTCTGCACTTGAACATGCCTGAGACATATATCCGCCGTTCTGAGAGATGACATGCGTAAGCACCCGTTTTCTGATATTGTCTGCAACATGCTGAATTCTTTGAATATTCAT
>JAGOEX010000125.1 GCA_017997475.1 bacterium | reverse complement strand
TTCGCCCGTGTAAATGTGGAATGGCTGTGAAAAAGTTCAAACCCTTTTCAGGACACAGCTTCCGTAACTTAAGCCGACTCCGAAACCGCTGATGAGGATGGTTCTGTTCTCTTTATTGTGCAATTCTTTTTCAAGGACTAACGGAATTGAACTTGAGATGGTGTTGCCGTAATTTCTTATGTCAAACGGTACTTTTGAAGGGTTGACACCCAGATCTTCCGCGACAATGTCAACCATGAACTTGCTTGCCTGATGAAGAACAAATCTGTCAATATTTTCAAGCATATATCCGTTATCTTCAATATTTTTTCTAATATCGTCAGGAACATATCTTTTAACAAATTTAACAACAGCAGCACCATTCATGAAAAGCTTGTCGTTTATGAGCCGGATCTCTTCCCATTTTTCACCGAGTGTTCCAAACGAAAATTTCCCCGGAACAATAACCGGTTCATCATTTGTTATCAGAGTTGCTGTCGCTCCGTCACCGAAAAGAAGCGTCGTGTTCCTGTCATCGGGATCAATTATTTTTGAATAAGGATCACTTGTGAAAAGGATCCCTTTCTTCATGTTGTTCGCTTTCATGAAACTTGTAATGACCGAAAGTCCGTAAATGAAGCCGGAGCATCCAAGAGAAATGTCAAATGATGCACAATTTACCCCCATACCGAGTTTTTTGTGAACAAGTGCTCCTGAATGAGGCATTCTGTCATCCGGATTCTGTGTCACGACAATAATGACTTCAATTTCATTTTTCTCAATCGGAATTTTTGACACAAGGTCATTGAACGCCTTGACACACATATCTGAACAGTCTTCGTTATCATCTTTCAAGGAAGTTTTAAAAACCCCGATCTTCTCTTCAAGAAATGACTCTTTGAAACCGAACTTCTCCTGTTTCAATGTGTTGTTGATCCTTTTTTCAGGAATGTAAGTGCCTATCTCCCTGATTCCGTAAAAATTCTGATTAAAAAAATTTCTTTTCATCCCCGCTCCAGATAAAAAATTTAAACCCATCCCCTTTTTTGACTGACCGATCTCTCGACCGGTTACTGAAAAATATTAAAATTTGTAGTTATGTCAAATAAGTGATAAAGTTATAACGCAACTTTTTTATGGAGGCAATCATAATGGCAAGAGAAAAAACCTTGGTGCTTATCAAGCCGGGAGCGATTCAGCGGGAGCTCGCCGGTGAAATTATCACCCGCTTTGAAAGGAAGGGAATAAAGATCGTAGGAGTCAAAATGATGATGCTGGATGACTATATGATCGAGAAACATTATTCCCATCTTCGCAACGAACCTTTCTTCAATAAACTCAAAAAAGGAATGCAGAGAACTCCCATAATCGCTCTCGCCCTTGAAGGGAACGACATTATAAAAAGAGTGCGGGTTCTCATCGGTGCAACAAATCCGATAGAAGCGGCTCCCGGAACCATCAGAGGTGATTACTCCATCTCATTAAGCAACAATGTCATCCACGCATCGGCAAATGCTGAAGAAGCACTCATCGAACTTCAGCGGTTTTTCAAAGAGGATGAACTGTTCAATTATCAGAGAATGAATGTCATGGATTACACTGAAGACTGAGCAAAATCCCGTTTGACTTTTAAAACTACTTAAATTAACATCTCGGGTACTTTTTGCGAGGTGACAAAATGACGGAAAAGAAAACTCTTGCCCAGAAAATGAAAGCTCTTGAACAGATCGTTGAAAAACTGAATAAAGATCCTGAGATCGAAGAGGCGGTGAAACTTTATGAAGAGGGGGTGAAAACTGCCGCATCAATAAGAGAATATCTTGAAACTGCCCAGACCAAGATCCGTGTTCTGACTGAAAGCGGTGAAAAACTGGTCGATCCTGAAAAGCTCGGGAGAAAAGAGTGAACACTTTTAAAGAAATTCATTCTTCGCTTCTACCAGAAATTGAAAAAAACATCCGGTTCTATCTTGATTCACTTAAGATACCGGAAATATTGCACTTATCAATGGAATACAGCATCAGTGCAGGCGGAAAGCGGCTCAGACCTTTTCTTGCCATCGCTGTTGCCGGCTTACTGAAAAAAGATCGTGAACTTGTAATGGCTTATGCGGCGGCTCTTGAATTTATCCATACTTATTCACTGATCCATGATGATCTTCCTGCTCTTGATAATGATGATCTCCGCAGGGGTCGTCCGAGCAGTCACAAACAATTCGGTGAAGATGTTGCAATTCTTGCAGGAGATGCACTGAACTGCGATGCATTTTCAATACTTTTTGAATTCGGGAAAGGGAACATTCAAAAAGGTGGTGCGTATCTTGCAAAAGCGGCTGGCGGAAGAGGAATGGTGCTTGGTCAGGTCAAGGACTGCAAAATCCCTCAGAATGAAAGAACTGTTGAGATCTTAAATGATATAAATCTGCATAAAACCGCCGCTCTGATAACTGCTTCCACGGCAGGAGCGGCCGCATGGCTTGACGCAGAAGATGAACAAATTAAAGCACTTGAACAATTCGGGTTGAATCTCGGACTTGCCTTTCAGATAACTGACGACATCCTTGATATAACTTCAAGCACTGAAGAGCTCGGCAAGAAAGTTGGGAGTGATGCCGCCCTGAATAAGATCACATATCCGTCTCTTCTTGGAGTTGAAAAATCACATGAAAAAGCAACCGGACATATTGAAATTGCGTCAAAAGCATTAGATGTTTTTGAAGAATCAATGTGGAAAACGGCTCTCGCAGAACTTGCTGAATATGTTTTGAGGAGAAAGAAATGATCGAAATAATAAAAAGATCTGACATTGCCGAACTTGAAAAAATCGCTCAGAACACCAGAGAGATAATGATCGATGCCGCTTCAAAGAACGGTGGTCATCTCGCTTCATCTCTGGGTGCTGTCGAACTTACGATCGCCCTTTTAAAAGTTTTTGACATTCCAAATGACAAGATCATCTGGGATGTGGGTCACCAGTCATATGCATACAAGATACTGACAGACAGATCGGAAAAGTTCAACACTTTAAGGACATTAGGTGGAATTTCCGGTTTCCCTAAAAGATGTGAATCCCCTTACGATTTTTTCGGAACAGGTCATGGAGGAACTTCAATTTCAGCCGGACTCGGGTTAAGGGAAGCTCTGAAGATCAGGAACATCAATTCAAAGGTCATTTCGGTGATCGGAGACGGCGCAATGACAAGCGGTCTTGCACTGGAAGCCATGAATAATGTTGATGAAACCGGAAAGAACACCATCACTGTTCTTAATGACAATGATATGTTCATTTCAACTTCGGTCGGGTCACTTTCAAGGTGGTTCAGTCGCGCACTTTCAGGCCAGAAATATACTTCCGCAAGGTCTGAAATTAAGCAGATAATCGCAAAACTTCCACCGTTCTTTCACGGCGAAAAGATTATCGAACTCATCAGAAAAACGATAAATTCGTCAAAATCGCTCCTAACTCCCGGAATTCTTTTTGAAGGTTTCGGATATCAGTATGTCGGTCCGATCGACGGGCACAACATTGAAGAACTCATTGAAACTCTTGAAGATATCAAGCCAAACAGTGAACCGGTGCTTCTTCATGTCCACTCAGTAAAAGGAAAAGGATATGAACCGGCAGAGAGAAATCCAAGAAAATTTCACGGAGTTGGCCCTTTTGACAAAAAAACAGGTGAAACAAAACCGTCATCACCCTCTTTTACTTCATACTTAAGCGATTATCTTCCGAAACTTTTTAGAAGGCACGGAAATCTTGTCGCAATAACTGCCGCAATGCCCGACGGAACGGGGATTAACACTCTTCAGAACATTTATCCTCACAGGGTTTATGATGTCGGAATGAGCGAAGGACATGCAGTAACATTTGCCGCAGGGCTTGCCGCAGGCGGTTCAAGACCGATCGTTGCGATATATTCCACTTTTCTTCAGCGGGCTTACGACAGCATAGTTCATGATGTGGCGCTCCAGAACCTTCCTGTTATTTTTCTTATCGACAGAGCAGGGCTTGTCGGCGATGACGGAGCGACCCATCACGGACTTTTTGATATGAGTTACTTAAGAATAATCCCGAATCTTACTTTGATGGCACCCCGGGATGAACACGAAATGGCAAGAATGATCGAATTTGCAGTGAACAATGTTTCAGGGCCTGTAGCAATAAGATATCCGCGAGGAAGCGGCTCTGGCAAAAGGCATTACAACCGTCTCACTCCCCTTAAATCGGTCAAAGGTGAACTCCTTGCAACAGGTAAAGACCCTGTAATGATAATATCTGTCGGAATAATGGAAAGAACTGCAAGTGAAGCAGTTTTAAAACTTGAGAAAAAAGGACATGAAGTTTTCCATTACGACCTCCGTTTTGTCAAACCACTCCCAGAAGAACTATTTGAAATAATTAAGAAAAACAACATCAGCAAACTTGTTACAATTGAAGACGGGATCATGGCTGGCGGAGCAGGAAGTGCAATTTTAGAAGCACTCAGCAATAGAAATCTGGATGTAAAATGCCGCATCATCGGCGTAAACGACTCATTCTCCACCCACGGCACCCAGAATGAACTCAAAAAACTCGAAGGACTCACTGTTGAAAATATTGTGAAATCTGTTCTGGATAAATAAATGAAAAAATCACGCGTCATAACACTTGGAAACATTTTGATCGGTGGGGACAATCCGCCGGTGATCCAGACGATGATAACTACTCCGATGAACAATTTTGATAAGGCGCTTGCTGAGGCGGAAACGGCTTTTGAGCTTGGATGCAGGGTTGTGCGGACTGCTTTCAAGAACGGTGATGAAGAGCAGAGTTTAAAAGATATGGTCAAAAGTTTTAAGGGTGAGATCATTGCAGATATTCATTTTGATTATCGTCTGGCGTTGATGGCGATTGATGCGGGGGTTAGCGGTGTGCGGTTCAATCCGGGAAATGTCGGTGGAAAGGAACGGGTTAAGGAAATAATAGAATCTGCAAAGAAACGGCCTGAAATGGCGATCAGGATTGGAGTGAACGGCGGGTCGCTTGAAAAGGAAATACTTAATAAATATAACGGTGTAACTTGGGAAGGTCTTGTCGAAAGTTCACTTTTCTGGGCTGATTATATTGAGCAGGAGCTTGGATACAGAAACTTTAAAATATCAGCAAAATCATCGAGTGTTCCTGAAACGATCGCCGCATGCAGAATGATAAGGGAAAAATGTGATGCACCTCTTCATGTCGGAATTACTGAAGCAGGCGGAGGCAAAAGAGGAATAATCAAAAGCACTGCCGGACTGTCAATTTTAATTTCGGAAGGACTTGCGGACACTTTCAGAGTGTCGCTCACTGCATCAATTGTTGAAGAAATTCAGACAGCTAACACAATTTTAAAATCACTTGGACTTTTAAAAACCGGTGCTGACATCATTAGTTGTCCAACCTGCGGAAGAACTCACGGAGCAGTGATCGAATACTACAACAAACTTGAAAAATGGTTCAATGAACAGATCTGGTGGATGAAACCGGCTCTGAAAGTTGCCGTCATGGGCTGCGAAGTGAACGGACCGGGAGAAGCTCGTGAAGCAGATCTTGGAATAGCTTTAGGAAAAAACTGTGCCCTTTATTTTGAAAAAGGAAAAATCATCAATAAATTCAACGATCAGGATGAAGCGTTTGAACATCTTTTGAAAAGGATCTCTGAAAACTGGAATTGACAATCAGGAGCAAATCATGAAAAAAACCATCCTTGTTTTAATTATTGCGGGCTTTCTTTCTTTTTCCTGCAGCAACGGCAGTTCTGATGAAAACCCGGACTTGGAACAGAATGACTCGTCCGCTATTAATGATGAAGACTCATCTGACACTGGTGACACCGGAAATTCAGGTGATTCAGGAAATTCGGGGAATTCTGGTGACACTGGTGATACTGGAAACAGCGGGAACTCAGGGGATTCAGGAAACAGTGGTGACTCCGGCAACTCAGGAAATACCGGTGACACAGGAAATTCCGGCAACACCGGTGACTCTGGAAATTCCGGCACTGAAGGAACTCAAGGTTATAACGGTGATTTCGGAGCATTCCGTTTCGGCGGAAATGGAAAGGATTTTGCACAGAACATTGTCACAAAAGATGGAAAAACTCTCTACATCGCAGGAGATACCAACAGCGGGCTTGACACTTTTACCGGCTTCCCGTCAGGTAAAACAAGTGCATTTGTTGCAAAAATGGAACTTAACGAAAGCGATGAAATATCAATAAAATGGATAAGAGAAATAAGATCAACGGGAACTATGGCTCAGGAAAGTGCAAGAGCTATCACACTTGATAAAGACGGGAACATTCTTGTTGCAGGAACAACTTACGGAGACCTCGACGATGAGTGGGAACCAATTGTTCCGGGTGATGTCTTTGCGGCAAAACTCAATCCTGCCGGAGAAATTCTCTGGGTAAGGCAATGGGGTTCAACAGATCAGGAGGAATACGGTTTCGGAATAACAACTGACATCTCAGGCGATGTTTATGTGACAGGTCACGGAATGGGTGAATTTCACGACACGGTGTTTAAAGACGGATATGACTGCTTTGTTACAAAAATTTCTTCATCGGGAATTATCGGCTGGTCAAGACAGATTGGAAGCAGTGACCTTGAATTCTGCTATTCTGTTGCAGTTGATGATCAGGGAAGCGTTTTTGTTGCCGGATACACTTTTGACAAAGTTGGAGATCAGAGTTTTCACGGAACAGAGGGCGACCCCGATTCGTTTCTTGCAAAACTTAATTCTGCGGACGGTGATGAAATATGGATCAGGCAATATGGAACAACGGAAGGCGACATGGCTTTTGCAATGGAATACAGCGGCGGAAAACTTTATATCGCAGGGCTTTACGAAGAGTGGGATAATGTGATGGCAGTTGATCCTGAAGATGGTGAAATTTTATGGAATGCCTTATGGTATGACAACGAAGAAGAAGTTCCAAGAGCGATAAGTGTCGGAGAAAAAGCAATATATGTCAGCGGTCTTAGCTATATGTTCCCGAATCAGGAAAACGATCAGGACATATTCATCGCAGCCGTTGATTTTCAGGGCGAAGTTCTCTGGCATCATTTCATTGGAACTGATGAAGACGACTGGTCATACGGACTTGATGCGGCTGATGGAAAACTTTTTGTAGTAGGAATAACTCAGGGTGTTATCGAAGGTGACGGCTCCGCAATCTCAAATGAAGACGGAGCTATTCTTTTCACGGAAGAATGATATTCATTTAAAAAACCGTAATAATACATCCGCTTGAAGATTTTTTTTCAATTGATTCATCGCTCTCTTCATCATTTAATTCATCAGCTTCTGAGATAGAATCGGCATCCGGCTCTTCTTCAGTTGCTTCACATTTTTCTCCGCCCCACTCACCAATGATGTCAACTGTCACTTTTGTCTTTGAAAGATCAAATTTAATTTCCCCTTTCGCTTTTTCATCGTTCCAGTAGTCGGCAACTGTGCTTGGAATCCTGTATTTGGGGTAATATGCCGGAGCGACATGTATCCCAAGCCGGTGACCTTTGTCAAAGATTATGGATATGTAGCCGGCGTTAAATTCCATTTCGGTCAACGCCCCTTTCTCAATCAGAGATTCATTTTCAAGACCGTTACGGAATCTTACTTTCTGAGCACCTTCAAGCATCAGATATTCAGTTCCGTCAGGATAGATATCGGTAAATATCACAACCATGTCAAAATCTTCAACATCTGCTGAAAAGACAGCATTAAGACCGATCGCTCCCGTAATTTCAGTCGGCTCTTCAAACGGCTCCGTTATAAACGACATCACATCAGTTCGTTCTCTATATTCAGAAATATCGCAAGGTCCCGGATTTATTGTCAGATTATTGCCACACAAAGAAGGGAAAGGATCATTCAGGTCGAACTTCAGAATGAATTCACCTTCTCCGCAGTCACCCGCTTTAAGAACGAGATCGGCTCCTGCCGACAGAGAAAGTTCCGATGCATCATCCGGAGGAAATTTATCAGCCGTTTTCCA
>JAGOEX010000124.1 GCA_017997475.1 bacterium | reverse complement strand
GATCTGAACGATGTCAAAGGAAAGATCAAGGAATCTGTAGACATTCTTCTTGGTATTTCTGCTCCGAAACAGATGTTCAAACTTGCTGACGGTGAAGAGCTCCGGCTTGCAGTCATGCCTCTTGCAGCCCGCGGAATGGAACAGACTACTGCTGATTCTCTAACATCCATTCTTTCAGCACAGCTTAACCAGATCAAAGGAATAAGCGTCATTTCTCAGGATGATATCAAGGCGATGCTTTCAAAAGCGGCTCTTGACAGTTCAGTTTCATGCACTGACAGTCTTGAATGTGTCGTTGAAATAGGTGCTTCTCTTGGTCTTTCAAAGCTTGTTACGGGAGCTGTAGGAAAAGTAAAGGACACTTTCGTAATCAGTGTTCAGCTCATAGATGTCAGAAATGCTGATGTTGTAAACCGTGTTCTTGAATCTTACACAGGGGACGAAGGTGAACTGCAGAATGCGATAAAGCTTGCCGCATATCAGATCGCCGGAGTTGACTACAAAGCACTTCTGGGTGAAGTTGATTTCTCGTTCAATGTGAAAAAGGGAACTATCCAGTTCGGTGAAACGGAATCTCCTTTTGAAAAGCCGCAGTACAGTGCCGGCAATCTTATTCCGGGAAGATATTATCTGAAAGTGAGAGCTGCAAATGACAATTATCTGCCTCTTCAGACAGATGTGTATGTCGCCCCCGGAGCAAAAAATGTGAAAACTTTTAATGTCCTTGAAAAACCCACAAAATGGTATAAATCATGGTGGTTCTGGACAATAACAAGTGTCGTAGTACTTGGAGCCGCCGGAGCTACGACCGCAGTCATACTTACCCAGCAGACACCGTCAGGACAGGGAACTGTAACTGTCGAGTGATTAATTCCCTAAACCAGCCCTGCGAATCCCATGAATGCGAGTGAAAGAAGGCATTAATTAGAAACATTTAAAATACTTCCGGCATAGTAAAGTGGAAGGAACATTAATTTCTGTTCCGGGATCTGAGCATATTCCCTCGTTGAGAAGACAATTCCTTTCGGGCATTCTGCCTACTAAAAAATATTTTCTTAATTCTAAAAGCAGAGAATTGTGTTTGGTTTCAGGCAGTTTTTCCGACTTAGAGTTGATGATTTCAAAAGCTGTGGGATTTCCGCAGGCATCTAAAAAATCTAAAATTTTCAAAATACAAGGTTGTTCTGAAACTCACGCTTTCAAAATACAAGGTTGTTGTTGTTTAATATGTTTTACAATTAAAGCTAAACTGATTAAATTAAGCGTTTTTTTGTGTCATAAAAGATTTAACACAACTAACTTTACTCACTCTGTTTTTCTGTTAAAATGGGTGACGGTTTATTAACTGTCGGCGGATAAACATATGCCAAATGCAAAATTAAGTGAAGCATGGCTTCTTGATATGAGAAAGAAAATCATGCTTTCCTTTTTTTCCGATGATGAACTTATGGATATTTTCGTGCTGAAAGGGGGTAACGCTCTGGAACTTATTTATAAAGTTACAAAAAGACCCTCACTTGATATTGACCTGTCCATGGAAGATGATTTCGTTGAAAGCGATCTGAGAAGGATAGAAAAGAAAATATTCAAATCACTGAATGATTTTTTTAAAGATGATAATTTGGAAGTGGTCGAGTTGAAATTTGAAGAAAAACCGGCACCTGAAAAAAGGAATACTCCAAGAGGCAACGGATATAAAATAACTTTTAAATTGATTGAAGTAAAAGAAGCTTTCATTGGAGAAAGCGAAGATATTAAACGCAAAAGAGCCCTTGACATCGCAGGATTAAAAAAGACTTTCCATGCGGATATCTCAAAATATGAATACTGTGAAAGCAAAGTGAAGGTGAATGTTGACGGATATACCGTCTATGTCTATTCTCCTGAAATGATCATTCTTGAGAAAATGCGGGCAATCTGTCAGCAGACAAAAGAATACCGCAGTCAGGAAAACTCAGGCGGCAGGCCGAGACCGAAAGATTTTTATGATATCTATATGCTTATAAATAAGATGAAAATAAATATCAGATCCGCTGAGAATGCACTAATGCTCAAAAAAATCTTTGAAAAGAAAAGAGTTCCTGCCGATCTGCTGCTGATAATTAAAGAATACCGTGAATATCATAGGAACGGCTTCCGTGAATTGCTCGATACTCTGCCTGAAAGGGAAAAGAATGTGTCATACAATGAAATTTTTGACTATGTTGTTGAGAAAATGCTATCTATTCATCAAACGCTGAAGGATATATAAGATTCCACCTTTTTGATAATGATCGATCAGATATCTCATAATCAATGTAGAATTTATGCTTTATTCCCATATTTTCAAAAAGTGCAAGATCCTTTTCAGGAAATCCCGCTTTTTCAAGAAGAAATCCGATTGCCTGATGATAAGGATAAATGTAGTTCAATGCCTTCAGATAATTCACAATTTTAGAAATAGAGTACCGTTCTCTGTTTTCAATAAAAACATTTAAAACATTAAATATTCCGCCCGAAAAATGAGGACGGACAACACTGTCGATCAGACTCCGTTCCGGATCTGTCTGAAAAAATGTGCCGTTACTGTTTTTAATCACTCCGGTATATCCGTTAAACTTTGAAGCATGCAGAATGACCTGTCTGCGGTTAAATAAATAATACCGTGCCTCACGGGGTGGAGCGGAAAAGACTTTATCAATATTTTCCTGCTTAAGTTCCGGCCTTGTCACAGTTATTTTTGTTTGAGAGAGTTCATAAGACACATAAGCCGTCTTCGGTATCTGTTCAGTCATGCTGTTCATGAAAAGGGCAGTGTGGTGGCTGAAATAAGCATTTTTGTTTATTTTGCTGATACATTCGTAACTGTCAAAATCTCCGAAAGTGAAAACAGTCTTTTTCTGATATCCCTCTTCATCAAGGATATGCCGTTCAGCAAGTCCGAGTTCAAGAAGTTTGCGGAGAAACTTTTTGAAAGATCTGTTATAAGCAGGGAATTTATTTCTGTTCTCATTATACAGTTTCTGAATATCTGCAAATGTGTAAACAACACCGCTGGAAACAAGAGCGATCATCTCATTTTCCATTGTCCCTGAATCTTTCAAATCAACCATTTTGCCATCATTACCATACAGTATAATATATATATTATACTATATAAAATCCAAAAAGCAATAGATTCTTTGCACAAAACTTTCCGGAAGAGATGGAATAGGAAAGTTCAGAAAAAATGAAATGATTTGCGGAGTGAATTTCGGTGACTTAAACCAGCCCTGCAAATCCCATGAATGCGAGTGAAAGAAGGCCTGCTGTGATGAGTGAAAGAGGTGCGCCTTTCATTGCTTTTGGCGGTTCAAACAGGTCAAGCTGCTCTCTGATGCCTGCAAAAACAACAAGTGCAAGGAAGAATCCGAGTGCTGTTGCAATTGTAAAAACAACACTTGTAACAAGATTGAATTGCTTTTGAATTACGATGATCGCAACACCTAGAACTGCGCAGTTCGTTGTTATCAACGGAAGAAAAACCCCGAGAGCCTGATATAGCGGCGGAGAAACCTTCTTCATTATTATTTCTACCATTTGCACAAGAGCCGCAATGACAAGAATGTATCCTACAGTCTGCATAAATTCAATATGAAGCGGAACGAGCACAAGTGAATATAAAAGATATGTCACCGTTGTTGCAAGCGTCATTACAAAAATAACAGCTGCACTCATTCCCACAGAAGTAGAAACTTTATTCGAAACACCCAGAAAAGGACATATTCCCAGAAATTGTGCAAGAATTATGTTGTTGACCAGGATAGACCCGATCATTATTTTCATATAAAAATCCATTACACCCCTCCTATGCTTTCTTCATAAGTTTGTTCATGGCAGCTATCATCAGTCCAAGCATTATAAAAGCTCCCGGTGCCAGAACAAATAAAAGAATGGTTGTTGCATCTTCAGAAACAAACTTGATATCAAAGATCGAACCGTTGCCAAGAACTTCTCTTATCCCTCCGAGAATAGTGAGCGCAAGTGTAAATCCCAACCCCATTCCCAAACCGTCAAATATTGATGGAATAATACCATTCTTCTGAGCAAATGCTTCAGCTCTTCCAAGAATTATACAGTTGACAACGATAAGTGGAATAAAAACACCAAGAGAAGCCGATAATGCCGGTGTATAAGCCTGCATTGAGAGATCCACTATCGTAACAAAAGATGCAATTACGACAATGAATGCTGGTAGCCTGACTTTGTCAGGAATAATATTTTTCAGAGCTGCTATTACAAGATTGGAGCATACTAGAACAAATGTCGTAGCAATGCCCATACCCATTCCGTTTATGGCACTTGATGTTACTGCAAGAGGAGGACACATTCCAATAAGCAATACCAGTGTCGGGTTCTCTTTTATTATTCCCTTGCTGAACTCTTTAAAAAGACTCATTATTCGCCTCCCTTTTTAAGACCTTCAACGGCTTTATTAACAGCATCCAGGAATGCCCTGGAACTTATTGTAGCAGCTGTTATTGCATCTACATCTCCACCATCTTTTTTAACTTTAAGATTGAATGTAGCAGGATTCTTTCCAGGAAATTGGCTCTTGAACTTGTTGTCGGAAAGCTTGGTTCCAAGACCAGGAGTCTCTTTTGCGTTCAGTATTACATAATCCACAAAATCCATTTTATCGTTAAAACCGACCATGATATCTATTCTGCCTGCATATCCCTTTTCTGTGAATGTCTGGACCGCTGTTCCTACAAGGACTCCGTCCATCTTTGCAGGATAGAACTCCAGCCCGGCAAGCTCTTTAACTGTATATTTCTCAGAATCAGGATTGTTGTTGAATTTAGGTACGACTTTTTCTATTGCGGAAATTTTCTTTTGTTTCTGCATCTCAGCTATCTGGGTTTTGGTCTTTGTGTAAGTGAAACCGAGAGCGGCCGCGGCAACTATGGAGATCACTGTAAGTACAAGAACCATGTTTGGGAAAGTCGATTCGAGCTTTTTAGCCATAGTTAACCTCCTTTCCGAATCTTACCGGTTTTATGTATTTATCTATAAGCGGAACAAATGCGTTCATTATAAGTATTGAATAACTGCAACCTTCCGGATAACCTCCGAAAAGTCTTATAGAGCCGCAAAGAACACCTGCAAGGACTGCAAATAGTATCTGACCTTTAACAGACATCGGGCTTGTGACCATATCAGTCGCCATGAACCATGCTCCAAGCATAACTCCGCCCGAAAGCATGTGAAAGAGCGGATCAGCATAATGGTTCGGGTCTGTCATCCAGAATATTCCTGTAAAAACAAAAAGAGCACCAAGATAGAATACTGGAATATGCCATGTTATTATTTTTTTATAAAGCATATATATTCCACCGAGAATGATCGCTAAGGCACTTACTTCACCGATACAGCCTCCAATATTACCTATAAAAAGGTTGAAATAGTCAAAACTCTGAGGAGAACCGGCAATTATATCAGTAATATTGCTGTTTGATTTTATTCCCTCTTTCAACATACCAAGAGGAGTGGCCGATGTAGTTCCGTCAACTGCCTTTCCCATTGTCCACATCATGGCCGTCTTTACAGGGATTGGCCATGTCGTCATGTCAACTGGAAAACTCGCAAGCATGAATGCTCTGCCTGCAAGAGCCGGATTGAACGGATTTTTACCCAGACCGCCGAAAACCATTTTGGCTATACCGATTGAGAATATGGCACCTACAACTACTTCCCATAATGGAATGCTGCTTGGAAGATTGAACGCAAGAAGAATTCCTGTGATTGCCGCTGATCCGTCTAACGCAGTTATTTCGCATTTGAGCATGAATTTCTGTATTAAATATTCAACTCCTATGCATGTTGCAACAGCAACCGCTGTAACAGCGACAGCTCTTACACCGAAAAAATATACTGATGCAAGAAATGACGGCATAAGTGCGATAACAACGCCCCACATAACTGTATTAACGGTATATGTCCCTTTTTCATGCGGGGAAAGCGAAATTACATATCTGCTCATTTTTTACTCCTTTCCCATCTGATTCTGTTAACATTTGCCTTGCCGAGCCGTATAAGATCGAGTATCGGTCTTGCACTTGGACAGGTATAACTGCAGCTTCCGCATTCGATGCAGTCTGTGACGCTGAGTTTTTCAAGTTCTTCCCAGTTGTTCTTTTCTGCAAGTTTTTCAAGCAGATATGGTTGAAGCCCCATCGCACATACAGTTACACATTTTGCACATCTGATACAGTTGCTGACCTTTTTTCTTTTTGCTTCCGACTTGTCAAAGAAAATTATGCCGCTTGTCCCTTTTGTAACTGAAATTTCAGGACTTACAACAGCTTTTCCCATCATGGGTCCGCCATTTACGATCTTTTCAGTTCCTTCCGGAATTCCGCCCACTGCTTCAACGAGTGCTTCTACCGGTGTGCCGATACGAACAAGAAAATTGGCAGTTCTTTTTATTTTTTTGCCGGTAACAGTTACAACTCTTTCAAAAAGCGGCTTGTTCTTCTGCACTGCCTCATAAATCGCAAGTGCCGTTCCGACATTATTAACGACACATCCGACATCAAGAGGAAGTTTGCCTGACGGAACTTCACGGTTCAGAGCCGCTTTTATAAGTTGTTTTTCAGCACCTTGAGGATACTGGACTTTGAGCGGCTGTATTTCAGTTCCCGGAAAATCAGATGCAACCTTTTCCATTTTTGCTATGGCATCGGGTTTGTTTGCTTCTATTCCGACGATCGCTCTGCTTACTTTAAGAGCTTTTTTCATTATCTCGATGCCGACAAGGATCTCTTCAGTCCGTTCAAGCATTATTCTGTGGTCGGCAGTAAGATATGGCTCGCATTCAACAGCATTTATGACAAGAGTATCAACTTTTTTCCCTTCCGGAACCATGAATTTTACATGGGTCGGAAAACAGGCACCGCCAAGACCGACTATACCGCTTGATTTGATCTTTGCAACGATGTCAGCCGGCTCAAGCTTTATTTCTTTAGCAAGCTCCGGAGTTCTGATAATGCTCTCATCCCACACATCACCTTCGACATCAATTATGACCGCTTTGACTTTATATCCGGTTGTGTCAGTAACAGTATCGATGGCAAAAACCCTTCCGCTTACCGAAGAATGGATGTTTGCCGAAATGAAAGATTCCCCTTTCGCAATTAAAGTTCCGACTTTTACATCGTCCCCTTTTTTAACGACCGGAACTGCCGGTGCGCCGATATGCTGGCTTAACGGAATAGATACTCTTTTCGGAATGGCAAGGGCTTCTATCGGTGTTGAAGCCGCCATTTTATTTTCGGGCGGATGAACTCCGCCGATCTTAAAAGTTTTGAGTTTCACAACACTCTCCCTATATCTGTTGCTGTTCTTTGACTTCTTCTTTCTTTTCGCTTTTCACGGGCTCTTCAACCGGTTTAGGTTTGGGAGCCGGCGGTTCAAAAGTTGCCGATATTGCTTTTGTGGGACATACAACTATGCACTTTCCACAGGCGATACATTTTTTCGGGTCGATATATGCAAGGAAATTGTCAAGAGTGATCGCTTGAACTTTTTCAGGGCACTCCTTGACACATTTTCCGCATCCGATACAGGCGGCTTTGCACACTTTCATTGCAGTCGCCCCTTTTTCGGTATTACGGCAGTTGACCCATACCCTGCGTGATTTTCTGCCCTGTGGTCTTATTTCAATGAGTTTTCTTGGACATGCTTTTACACAGGCGCCGCAAGAAACACATTTTTCCTCAATGATCACAGGCAGTCCTGTTTTTTCATCCATATACATCGCACCGAATGCACATACCGTAACACAGTCACCAAGACCCAGACATCCATGGGGACAGCCCTTGTCTCCGCATGAAACAGTGTGTGCTATCGAACACTTTGAAGGTCCATCATAATCTGTTTTCTTAGAGGCCTTTTCGTGTGTTCCGCCACAAAGAAGAACGGCAACTGTCGGTTCCAGAGCAGTCACTTCAAGTCCGAGTGCTTTTCCTATTTTTGCCATTTGTTCGCCTCCGGCAGGAGCACAGT
>JAGOEX010000123.1 GCA_017997475.1 bacterium | reverse complement strand
ACCGGATGATGGTGAAGACTCTGACGACTCTGACGACTCCGACCAGTCCGACGAGTCCGAAGTGTCCGACGAGTCCGAAGTGTCCGACGAGTCCGAAGTGTCCGACGAGTCCGAAGTGTCCGACCAGTCCGAGGTGTCAGACCAGTCCGAGGTGTCCGACGAGTCCGAAGTATCTGATGAACCTGAAGAATCAGAAAAGAAAAACAAAGGATGCAGTATACTTTTAATATAAGAGGTCAAAATGTTTAACCTGTTAAAAAAACTTGGTTCTTTTGTTGTTTTAGCAATTGTCCTGCTTTCCGGTTGTGACAATCTGAGCAAGGAAAGCGGGACATTTTCGGTCAAGTTCACATGGCCTGAAAACAACAAGCCCGATTTTTCCGGTGATTCATACTATGCATGGATAGATATCAGAGAGTGGATAGACGGTGATGCTGAAAACATGAAGATCCACCTTAAAGAAGGTCCTGTCGCCTTTGACAATGAAGGGAAACTGACCCTCAAACTTGAAAACCTTTCATACGGAAAGAACAGGGTCATCGTGGTAGAGGTGAGAAAATCGAATTCTGATCAGGACAGAACTCTTTATTACGGAATATCTGACATGTTTGATCTTGATCCCGGAAAACACACCGATGTTACAGTGGACATGAACTTCACTCCGGGAACTGTAGAAGGCAACAACAGTTTCGCCATAGATATATTTCAGAATGATGTCAAAATAACAAGTACCGCGAATGAAAAAGTTTCAATACGGGTTTTTAAAGCCACCGGTTCAAAAGTGGTATTTTCAAACAGACTTGATCTGCTCGACATTCAGATAAATAACGAAACAAGAGATTATACCGGTTCAGAAGTCATTGATTTCCTGACACTTACAAAAATAGATGACATAACATTTGAATATTCGGGTTGGGACCTTACCGAAGGAAGAGAGGATGCTGAAAACGGGGATGGCAACAAGACCGTCTATGCAAAAGTCATAGACTCTAACGGTTATCGAAGTGAAATGGCATATGCATCAGTAAATCTTGACACGACCGACCCGTCAGTATCAAACATTACTATTTCCCCTGCCGGAGATCCCGGTCTGGCAAACATTGGGACGCAGATCGTTGTAAAGTTCATAATGAGCGAGCCGGTAACAGATCTGATGCTGTTTTCAGACGGGATTGAAATGATTGACAAATCAAGTGGATCTGACATATACTTCGTCTATACTGTCACAGATGCTGATGTTGACGGTTCCGTTTATAATTTTAAAGTTTCAGCAAAAGACAATGCAGGAAACCAATTAAATGACTTTCCTCTCGGAAGCGTTCAGATAGACAGCACATTGCCTGAGTTGTTGAATTTCTCAGTTTCAAAAAACAAGGTCCGGACGGGAGAAGAATTCTCAGTATCTCTTGAAGTTTCAGAGGCATTGAAGAATATCAATGTTCTCGTCGGAGCAAAATCAATATCAGATAAATGCAATCTTGAGGACGGATCTGAAACAAAATATATCTGCAAACATTTTGCCGACATTGATGGAGATGAAGGTGACGGAGTTAAGCAGATTGCTGTTGAACTTACAGATCTTGCAGGGAACAAAATGTCTCAGACATTAAAAAAAGATGCTGAACCTGTAACAATTGAATATGATATTACACCTCCGGTACTTGCGAGTGCTGTGATCCTCCCGGAAACTGTGAACAGATCGTCTGACAAGATAAATCTTAAATTCTCATTTGCTGAAAAAGTAAACTTTGATCTAAGTGATCTTGTTCTTGACCCTGATACCGACCTGGTTTTTGATTGCGGAGATATTTCAACTGCTTCAAAAAGCTTTGAATGTTCTGCACCTTTTGCCAAAGAAGACCAAAGAGTTGCAGATTACAATGTTTCAGTTTCTGTGAGTGATGAAGTGGGTAATGAAAGCAAAGATATAGAGCTTGGAACAATATCGGTTGACAGGATATCTCCTTTTCTTTCAAATCAGAATGTTACACCTGAAGCAGTAAAACTTAATGAGGAATTTGTAATAACCTTCAGTGTCAGTGAAGAGCTTCTTGCTGATCCTCTTGTGAGGGTAGGAGACAAGACTCTGCCGGGAAGCGAATGCGGCTATAGTTCCACAACATCTCTTTGGACATGTACTCATCAGGCAAATAAGGATGGAGATGAGCCGGATGGACAGAAAATGGTCTCTGTCTATATTGTTGATAAAGCAGGGAATGCCGCAACTGAAATATTAACAAAATCAATTAATTATGATGCGACTCCGCCTGTTATGATAAACCCGGTTTTCATACCGGGAGCTAAACTTAACAGCTATGACGGACTTTTCTGGGTCAGATTCAGTTTTTCAGAAAGGGTTCTGAATGACGACAGCTTTGTTTTTTCTTATGTCACAGATGAAGGAGACATATTCAATAAGCCTGTTTCCTGTTCTTCAACTGACGGCATGAACCAGTCATTTTCCTGTGCATTCAACCTACTACCCGAAGATAATATTCAGGGAAAATACACATTTTTCATTGATGCGACAGACCTTAGCGGCAACCGGCTTGCTCAGGACGGCACATCAAACAAAATAGGCACGATCGAAGTTGATAGAAAACTTCCTGAGATAAACATTGTATCTGTCGATCCCGAAAATGTAAATTATGAAACGGATCATATTGAGGTAGTGTTTACTACAAATGAGCCGGTTCAGACACTTGTAAATCCCGAGGTTAAGTTCGGGACCAATATTCAGACCTCTTCACCCTTTTCCGTTAATGCGGAAAGAACTGAGTTCATATATCACATAACAAATCTGCAGATGGCGTATGATGGCACAAATGTAATAAATATCAAAGCCGGGGATCTTTCCGGCAACACCGGTGATGCCTCAAGAGGCGGAATCCATGTTGACAGGACAAGACCTGTAGTAATAAACTCCGATCTCAACAAAAATTTAGCCAGAGAAGGAGAGGATATTATAGTTTCGGTAACATTTTCTGAAGAAATGGATCCCTCATCAGTAAAAATAGAAGACAGCGGACTCGGTCTGATAAAAGATACACACAGTTCCACTGACAGAATATTCGTATATCTTTACACTGTTAAACCGTCTGATGCAGGAATAAGAGAAAAGATCTATGATATTTCGATCTTGGGGAGCGACACATTCGATAATAAAATTGCTGAATCTTATGCAATCGGAACAGTTATACTCGATCTTACCCCTCCCGATAATTCAAAAATTACTGATCTGGAGATAATTACAGCTACAAGTTCATTTTATACTGTTGATTCTCTTCCTGTTGCATCAACATATCAGCCGGAAATAGAATATTCATTCAATATTACAAATGCATCTGAAATTTTTGAACGACCTGAGGTTTTTATCGGCTATAATCCCGCACCCATAACAGACTGCAATGGCGACGAAACAGTAATTAGCTGCTATGGAACATACAATATATCAGGCGATGAAGGTGAGGGTGTCAAACATTTGACGGTAAACCTTTATGACGCTGTAGGAAACAGAGTTACATATACTCCGGGAGCTGTCATTTTTGATTTCACAGGACCGCGGCTTGTAAGCACTTCGGTAACAAGAGATCCGGCATTTGCACATTCAAGGGATGAAACTGGAAAAATTCAGTATTTCAGCAGAAAAGACCCGTTTAGCGAAAAGAATGTTCAGCTTGTTCTTACAATGTATGCCGATGAATTAATAGATACAGATTTTTCAAACACGATTGACTATCTTCCATGCGAAACCGACAGTTATGCCGTCAAGCCTGAGGAGATAAGCGGCAATTCTTTGACTCACATTAGAACTGTCAATGATTGTTTAGGTCTATACTCTCCAATGGTAATATGGAGAGATTTTGTCGGCAACGAAACAGCTCGGGAATCAGACTGGAAAATATCCATTGTAGACGATCAGCCTGATCCTCTCAATATAAAAAGAGATTACATAACTTATTATAGAAAACCTTTCGGATCGATCGATTCTACCGCAACACCTAGATTTTATGTAACATCTTCACCCAAAACTGTTATGTCTGATGACATTGTAATGGTTGCTTTCTATACTGAAACAGGGATTCTTGCCGGAACTGCCGTTGTCGGAGATGACGGTTCTTTCAGCGTTGACACCCTTACCGGAGGAGATGTTCCGGTTATTTATATCAATCCTGTTTCATTTACAGGAAACAAAATACCTGTTAAAGATGATCTCGGGAATCCTTACGATATAAAAACCGTTCTTCAGCCGGTTCCCAATGTTGTGTGGACTGCAAATCTGAACAGAAAGATACAGGGAAGCCAGTGGCCGAATCCGACAACATTTATAAACACTTCTGCAGAAACTAACTATCTTGTAAGAGACAGCTTTCTTAATTCTTATGAGACTTCAGAGCTTCCTTCTTCTGTTTATTCAGGAGTTTCATCTTCAAAAAGAGATGGTGCTCAAATTCAGGTGTTTGAAGATCCTATGAGTTCTTTTTACCGGACAGGTAGAGCTTCTGCATATAATCCCGCCAAAGACGAACTTCTTGTTTTCGGAGGAAGGACTGTTTCTGATGGAAGTTCAATGGAACTGTGGTTTAATGATCTTGCAGTATGGAACGGGGATAAGTGGAAGATAATCGAAACTGAAGGTCAGACCCCCGACAAATCTGAAAATGCATCAATGGTCTATTTCGAAGCAAAAGATCAGTATGTTCTTTTCGGCGGATCTAAAAATATTGATATGGTTCAGTATTATTATTCACAGACATGGATATGGACAGGAAACTACTGGATCAATACAGGAAAAACCGGCCCTAAAGCCAGAGACAATGGTGCAATGGCCTATGATCCGGTAAGGAAAAAAGCTGTTCTTTTCGGTGGAAGAGACCCGTACGGAACTATAAATCCGATTGACGGACATAAATATGCAGATGACGGAACATGGGAATGGGATGGAGAAACCTGGTTGAATATTCCGGTTTCAGGGCCTGATCCTTCTGCGGGGGAAATGGTTTATGATCTGACTTCAAGAAAATTGATATACTATGACGGCATATCCGGATCAACATGGAGTTATGACGGTTTAATTTGGGAAACTCTTGCAACCGGAGGGCAGCAACTTAAAAATTTCAATATGGTGTATGATTCGCTTCTGAACAGAACTCTTATCTACGGCGGAATAAAACCTGATTACAGTTACAGTAATTCAGTTTATTCATTTAACGGATCATCATGGACTGCTCTTGCTGCGGCACCATATCAGATTGCTGACCATGTCATGTGGTATTCAAAATCAAAGAACACCGCATATGCCGCTTTCGGCGCCTATAATGACCTATGGATAGACCCCTTCAGAAATCTTCTTGAACTTAAAGGGTCAGTATGGAAAGAGCGGACATTCCAGACTCATGGCGTTGCATCTCCATCAATAACTTATTATCCTACCAAAAATAAAGTGTATATGTTCGGAGGAGAAACTGATGAATTCTCAGACACATACACTTTTGAATTTGATGGATTGAGATGGGATCGTGTAAATAACGGAGCAACCAGGCCGACAACTGTCACGGATAATGATCTGATTTACTACCCGCCTGCCGATGTTCTTCTTCTTTTCGAAAGATCACCGGCGAGAATGTGGCAATATAACGGCTCCACATGGTCTATCAGGACCACAACGGGAAGTCCTTCAAAAATTGACAGTTACAAAATGGAATACTTTCCGGAACAGGGGCATGTCGTATTTATTGCCACTACAACAGAAGGAAATATTGAGACATGGACTTACAACGGATCAACATGGACAAATGTCTGCAGAGACGGTGTTCCGGGAGGATGCATCCAGCCGGATCTGATATTTAATGAGGATTTCTCGATATCATATAATTCGCAAGCTCAAAAAGTGTTCGGATTTATGTCCGGAGATCACAGCGGAGACATTGAAACATGGAGATGGACCGGATCAGTATGGCAGGCAGTATCTGTAACCGATCCTGAAAATGACGGGACTCCCGGATTTATTTACAATCCGTCGGCAAGTTATTCTCAGGCCTACAAAAGCACAATTGTTTCCGGAACGAACAATACAGATTCATTTGAGATATGGCTTTTTAACGGAACCAGTTACAGGAAAATAGAACAGTATGATATTTCAAAAAGGTTCTATTTTGACTCTGTGTGGATGGAAAACGAACAGGCCCTTCTTATCAGAGGCGGTCGGGTCGGCAGGATGTCGACAGATTACTTTGTGAAAGACTATTTTGTTGTTAAACTGCCTCAAAATGTTGTTCCGACTCAACAGTACATTATTCCGATGAGTACAGCCGGTATGCCGAATGAAGCAGTTATCCGTAAAATTGATGTTTCATGGATAGGCGGTGGAACAACAAAAACAGAAACAGCGGATAACAACTTGGCAATATTAAGCTTCTGGTATAAAAACGGATGGGAGGAATTGACATACGGATCAGGAAGTTCAAGTTCCAACAGTTTAATGTTTGAAGAGATTAATGATCCTGACATTATTGATTTCATGCAAAATGGTATAGAGAACAACATTTCTTTCAAAATCAATCCGAAGATCATCGGGACCTATTCATACTCCACTCCTGTCATTTCAACTTCGGCAGTTGAAGTGGATGTGTACTACAATGTTGAAGGGAAACGGGACATTCCCCGCTATCTTGACAGTCAGTATTACATACCTTCAAAACAATTCGATTATGAATCAGCAAGACGGACATGCCTTGAATGGGGCGGAGATCTTCTAATTATTAACAATGAAGACGAAGAGAATATAGTCAGGGATCTTGTCGGATTTGATGATTCGATACAATACTGGATAGGAGTTAACGACATTCACAGGGATCTTGATTTCAGAACTGTGAGCGGAAGACTGATATATAGCAATGGAGTTATTGATGGTAATTATGTGAAATGGGCGAAATACCATCCTTACACATCAACCACGGACAACTGTGTCTACCTTCTGAACGGAAGATGGTCTCTTGGGAACTGTGCTGTTGCAGGAAACTTCATTTGTGAAAAAACAAGGGAGAACAGCTATGTCATTTCAACAAAAACAGAAAACTGGGCAAATGCCAAAGCAGTTTGTGAATTGCTTAACATGGACCTTGTGATAATGAACGGTCCTTTTGAGCAGTCAAAAATTGAAAAAATGACCGGAGGAACAACTGATTTCTGGATCGGCTATACCGATGCCGATGTTGAAGGAACCTGGCGCTGGGTAAACGGACTTACGGGCTGGATAGGCAATTCAGAGGGAACGCCTTATTTTTACAACAACTGGGGAACAGGATATCCGTCCACGGCATCCGGAACTTATGACTTTGCTTTCATTTCAATGGCAGGAAATAAGAAATGGAGAAATAATGCCGCAGGAACACTGCTGAAACACTATATCTGCGAAGAAAACAGCGAGGAACTGTTCTGCTCACTCAACAATCAGGATTGCGCCTTAAGTGATGAATGCTGTTCCGGACTCTGTTCAAACAATTTTGACAAATGTGTCTCCTGTCTTGTAAACGGTGATAAGACCTGTGCGACAGGAAGCAACTGCTGCAGCGGAATATGCAACACCTCATCAAAGGAATGTGCTGAATGTCTTAACCTTAATCAGCCGACTTGTACAAGTGCAACAGACTGCTGTGATAAATCTGCGACATGTGCTTCAGGGAAATGCTGTTATTCGCTCGGACTTGACTGTTCCTTAAATTCAGAATGCTGCACAGGAATGAGTTGCGGTGATGAATCAAAATGCTGCAAATCCTTAACAACAAGCTGTCTGCTGAATAGTGAATGTTGTACAGGAGTCTGTACCGGAGTTACTAAAAAATTCTGCTCATGCAGGACAACTGACCAGTCTTGTATTATTAATTCCAACTGCTGCACAGGAATATGCAGTAAAGGAATATGTCAGTGTTCTGAACTTGGAGATCAATGCTTAACGACGACTGACTGTTGTAAAGGGATTTGCTCTAAAGGAAAATGTCAGTAAAATAATTTGTTTTGAGCGGGGAATGAACATAG
>JAGOEX010000122.1 GCA_017997475.1 bacterium | reverse complement strand
GCACTCCTTACCAACTGCACCCATCCAAACCCCGAAAAACCGCAAAGAAAAGAACGGATAAAAAAGTGCAGACAGATCTTTTTTGATGAAGTGTTTTAAATCAAAGGAAATCCCCTGGGCGGGGATTTTAAAACGACCCTAAGTGTTTGAATTTATTCATTCTGGTCTTGATTTTATGCCTTCCGGGTGTATATTCGGGTGTAAGTGGTGCTTGATTTTTTCTGTAAAAACATGTACTATTCTCCAGCCACATATTAACTTTTTATGAGTGGTTTATGGTAAAAATTTATAAAAAAGCAGGACACAAAAACTACTTTTTTGAAATAAACATTGATGGAAAAAGAACCGTCCGAAGCACCGGAACAGATAAGAAAGCTCTAGCTCAAAAAAATGCAGATACTGTTACAGCTGAAACAAAAGCAGGGTTAGAGTATAAATCCTGCCTGAAGAGATTGATTGAAAGCATTCATAGACTTCCAGAAAATGAGCAAAACGAAGCCACAAAGGCATGCAAAACCGAGCTGTCAAAAACGATTACAAAATCTGTAAATATTGAAGAAATCGCTGCGGTTTTTATGAAAAAACCCCGTTTCCAGCGTTTATCAGAATCCACTCAAAGACAATACTCTTCCCTTGTCAAAGAATTCTTAAGCTGGGTAAAAGAAGAACACCCTCATCTTATTTATGTAAATGACATAACCGTTGATATTGCTGAAGAATTTTTTGAACATCTCGCCAAGAAAGGATGTCGATCCGATACTTACAACAAGAAGATCATCCATATGTCAGCAATTTTTGATGATGTAATGAAAGATGCGGGGTTGACACATAACATATGGAAAAAGCTTGATAAAATGGAAAATCAATCCGTCAGCAAGAAAATGTTTACAGATAAACAGATAGAAATGCTCTTTAGTGTTGCTGAAGGAGACTTGAAGGTCCTTTTTACAATAGGTCTTTACACTGGTCTTCGACTTGGCGATGCGGTTCTTTTAAAATGGGACGCTATCGATTTTGAGCGGAATAACATATCAGTAGTCCCGCTGAAAACGAAGAGAACTCATCGCGAATTAGGAATTCCCATTCATAAAGTACTAAAATCAACATTACTTGAAATCTTAAGAGATGAAAAAAGGATCGGCAACGACTATATTGTTCCAAATCTTGCAAAACTATATTTAAAAAGTGCAGCAACTCTTTCAAAAAGGATTCGAAAAGTAATCGTAGAGGCAGGCATAGAACCGGGATATACAGATAAATCTTCAAAAATTAAAAGAACTGCCTGCCTTTACGGATTTCATAGTTTCAGGCATAGCTTTATTTCGACTTTTGCCAACATGGGTGTTCCCATGCATATAACAATGGATCTTGTAGGGCACAATTCCCAGATGGTTCACAGAATATATCAACACTCGACCGAAGAGGCAAAACAAGGTGCAATAAGCAAATTTCCGGTTATTCAAGGCACCGAAAGTGAATGATTTAAGTCACAACCAGATGAACATAAACTCAGCACAGGTCCTCTTCATATATAAAATGTTCTATAATGAAAGGCATCGTACAAAATATGAACGCATGCTCTGCCTTAAGAACATTATAAGTATAATCATACATGAAAAAAAACTCTCAAGAACCAAGATTAAAAAAGAGCTCTTTTCCTTATCTCAAGAGTTGAATATAGAAATTACAAAGCTCACAAAACTTCCAAAAAAGTGGAAAGCGAAACGAGATGGTAAAGAGTATTCTGTTCTAGACATGAGAGATAGCACCGATGCCGTTGACAATCTCTTTATTATTAAATGGATTTATCAACCCAACATGAACCATCGGTCAGAGGAAGCGGAAATGTGCCTGATAAACATTGTTGAAAAACCTGATTATGATTTAATTCCAATTTTAAAAGATCCTCTCGCCTATAGTCTTCTTAAAAAAACAAAGCCGCTTAAAAATGCAAATTTTTACAAAGTTTTGCTAGATAACTTTAAAGATCTTTATTTCGAAGACAGAAACATTAAATTCAAAAATTTTTCAGAAAAGGCTTGCAAGCTAAGAACAAGTGTTAAAAAAGCTTACGGTTTTACGGATAACGATTCAATCTTGCTGGCATTTCTTTCAATAATGAAAACAAAAAGGATTCGCACCAAAGAGCTTGATTTTCGATTTAGCGCTATTCAAAACAATGCTGCTGCATTTCGGAATAAATTTAAAGAAAAAATCCCTGATTACAACCAACTCTCTTTACCACTCGTTTTATTATGCTGTCTGCAACCTCACAAAAGAGGAGTGATCTTATGGAAAATAAACCATCCCAGATTCCTTTACGAATTTCAAAAATCGGTTTTCAATATTGCAAAAAAATTGAACAGCCCAGCCCAGGATAGGGATGAATTAACAAAGGAATATCTTCAAACAGAACTCTTAAAAATCTTTAAAAAAGAAAAAAGATTGAAGTATGAAAGACTTCTTTGCATACAGACGCTGTTTTCTTTATTTTATAGTGAGACGAAAGATGAAAATAAAACACTTGAACAGCTTAAAAAGGTAGGCATATTTCTTCAAAATTCAAAGGAGTTTCAGAATTCAGTGGTACAAGACGGCATTGAAGTAATAGACATGCGTGAAGAAGAAAAATATCCGTGGAACAAATATTTTTATTGTAAAGCGTTCAATATGCCGTATACAAAGGAACATTTTTTAATACATATCGCTATTGATGAAAAAGACTCTCATACTGATACTATTTTCAGAGCGTTGGAAAAGTTTATGATGCTTGTAACTCCTGTTGCAGACGAGTTTTCTTCTTCGGATTTCGCGTTTTTTGTTTTTGATAACTTTCACAAGATCTTTGATTTCAAAGGGGAAACTGTCAACCTGACAGAGCGTCTATTTCAAGAAGTTAAGGCAAGAAAGATGCATTTTGGTAAAAACATAAAAGCGGAGAAGACCTGTGAATCACAAAGGATTCAGAATCTTTTTACAAAACTATTAAAACCAGAAAACCCCCGATTTTTATCTTATGGATTTCATAAACATATTGAAACCGCAAATGACCTTTTGAAAAATGTATTTTCAGCTTTTTTCATAAAACCTGCAGAGGTTGATTATACTTTGAAAAAGGGACCGGTTCAAATCAAAAAGATTGATAAGTCAGACCATTTTTTAGGACCGGGATTAAAAAGGAATCAGCAATTCATCACACATATTCAAAAGAGTAGTGGAACTGTTAAATGTGACATTCAGCACCCAAAATTTATATATTTGTTTCAGAAATATTTATTTGACTATATTAAGAAAGGTGAAAAACCGGAACTGCTCCGAAATGAACAAGTCACAAATTTTGAGACTGACCCATAAGGCCCACCAGAACTTATCTTATTAATATTACTCGTATTTTATGCTTTTTATGCTTCTATCGGTCATACCTAATATTTTTTACAAGATAACCTGCTGAATTATTTATGCATTTTGGTATCATGAAAATAGTATAAAAATTTTTATATTCCTTGTATTTCCTCTTCTGTTCTAACTGTTGCACAATCTACAAGCTGACAAGATTATAAAGATAAATTCAGTAATATCTGTACAGCAACCGTTTTTTTTTGGAGGTGCAAATGAACGGATACAGAAAAGAAATCGTCGCCGCAGCGACAGGAACACTGCGAGGACTAGGTGTTCGCGAAGAGGATATCGCTCCTGTCGGTGCATATCTGCGGGGAGAGTACCGTATGGAGAACCGTGCCGCCGAGTATGTTAATCAACAGGAGGCAGCGGCCATTATATCGACTTCTCGTTACTTCGTCAGAGACCTTGTAAATAAAGGCCTCTTGAAAAAGTACCTTCTTCCCGGAGGTCTTGCGAGATACAAAAGATCTGAGGTGTTGGCTCTCTTAAGGGAGGAAGAAAAATGATCAAAAAAAATCCGGCAGGAAGCGGTAACTTCCTGCCGGTTACAAACTCAAAAACCTGTCCCGTGGTCGCTGAGTTCATGACAGAAGAATTCTATCATGAAACCCTGCTGAAATCAAGGTATTTTACAAACTTTAACTAAAGTGGAGAGCATTGTGGCGAAAATAACAAAAATAAGATCAGGTTTGAGACGATTGGCACTTATGTTCCTAATAATATTGGTTTTTTTATCAACTATTGCATGCGGAGGTTTTGCTATGCAAAGAATTTCAAAAGATCTCGGACATGTCCGATTAACAAACAGAGCGGCTCAAGTCAGGGGCTACTACGATGAACTCCTGTCAAGGAACAGGATCGAGGAGGTGGCAGCGGAACTTATGCCGGACAGAAGAACCGGTCAATCAGGTAACATTGAAACCTACGATTGCCGACATCACGACAGCAAATCAGGGAGATCCCTTCAGGTGGACGCACTGAGACAACTCTTTATATGTCACGGCTGTAATGTGGGTGGAAACGCTCTTCATCTTGTTGAGTTCGACCGAACCGGATCGGCAACAACTGGAGCAAGGGGAACCATGCCTGAGTCTCATGTTGAAGCAAGGAATTATCTTGCTGACAGGTGTGGGATGCACCGCCTTGGCAACATTAATCTCACGCCCGAAGAAGCTGAAGCTGTTGAAAGAGAGCGGGCGCTGGAGGTAAAGGTAAAAGAAATATTTACCCTTGCTACGGACCATTACAGCAAAACCCTGCTCGGAAATGGAAAGCAGCTTCGGTTCCTTCAAGAGAATTACAACATAGGTCCTTTGGAGATAGAGCGCTTCAAGATAGGGTTTGCGGATCCCGGGGAAGATCTTCATGAGGACATTGTGGAGAAGGGCTATGCTGAAGACGAGATACTGGCCTCGGGTCTTTTCTTGAAACTGAGCGACGGAAAGATCGTCCCCTTTTATGTTGGCCGCATTGTCTTTCCTTACGTTTTACGAGGACAGATAGTTTATATGACTGGGCGGAAGACCGACGAAACTCCCGATAAACCTTGGGATGCAGGAAAGTACAAGAAGTTGCCGGTGCACAACTCGGATAAGAACAGTCACATCCCAGAGTTCATGAATGGCGACACAGTTTACAATGAGGATGCTCTTGCGAACAGAGATAAACACATCGTTATTGCTGAAGGCATTACTGATGCGATCGCTGTTGTAAAGAACGGTTTTACGGCAGTGGGTCTGGGCACCGTCCATGTTAAGGACAAAATCTTTAGCAGGTTTGCGGCAAAGCTGAAACGGTTTGACACTGTTTTTATCAGCTTTGATTCAGAGGATAGCAATGTCGGATCAGATAATGCACTTAAGCTGGGTCATAAGTTGCAAGAGGCTGGAGTAAGCGTAAAGATAGTGATACTGCCTCGAAACGAAGAAGAGGAAAAGGTTGATATAAACTCTTTCTTCCTCAACGGTCATTCTCCCGATGACTTTCAGAACCTTCTCGACACAGCAAAAACTCCGCTGGAGATTGAAATTTCGAAGCTTCCGAAACAGGTTGTCAGTCCAAAAGACCGCATGGCGACAATCAATGTTCTTAAAAGAGTTGCCCTGCTTCCGCCTATGCTTCAAGATGAATATCTGGAAAAGATAGTTGATCATACCGGTAAATCGGTAAAAAAAGCGGCCCTGAAGTCAGAACTTAAGGCTGCTGCTCTGGAAAAACAGAAAGAAGGGGCACATGTCTCTCTGCCGGATTTAAGCGACATTTCCTGCTCAGAAGCCATCGATAACAGTTTGCAAGCACAGGAATCCGGAAGCAAAGAAGAAAAAGCAGGTTGTGCCGGAAGAGCGGCATACAACTGGTTCTCCTATAATGGGGCGAAATTTTACAATTCCGGGGGTGAGATCACTATGATCTTCGAAAACGAAAACTATATTCTGAACTCCTCTGACAAAAGTGAGAAGCTAAAGTTTGAGACACTGATGCATCACCACACTGGAGCCCTGAGTGCCAGCAATTCAGGGAAATGTCTGCTCCAAGCTTTCACCCATATGGCGTTTGAAAATGCTGCTGTAGTTGAAAACTGCTCATGGTTTTACATGGACCGGCGAAAAAACACCGTTTATCTCAATCTCTGCAACTCCGAAAGAGAAATAATAAAAATTTCTCCGGAAGAGATAACAATAATACCCAACGGTGAGAACGACGATCATATTCTCCTAGCGACCTCAAGTAAGATCAAACCACTTAAATACCTACCTGAAACAACAATAGCCGAGGGATTTGAAATATATCAGAAACTCGTTCTTAACAATCTCGCCTGTTGTGATAATGACAAAGTTTTTCTCGGAATATGGAATCTCAGTTATACGCTTATCGGACTCTGCGGCACAACAGCATTGGTAAGGCACACCGGTTCAACAAGTTCTGGGAAAACAACTGGGGCAAAATTATTCACTACCGTTATTTATGGTCAGCCGGAACAGAAAATTGCAACAATCGCCAGCAATTATGCTGACGGTGCAAAAAACCCCTTGATAACTTTGGACAACATTGAAAGCGCCGATCTCACGACCTCTTTAAAAAACTTTTTCCTTACCGCAGGCAGTGAAATTACAAAGGAAAAAAGAAAACTCGGCACAGACACCGAAAATGTTTCCGAAAGAATAAAAACGCTCATAGTTACTACGGGCATAGAGGTTTGCGGTTCAAACTTTTCTGAGCTTGAGAACAGAACGCTCACATTTCCTTTCCATCAGAAATATCAAAAAGACCCCAGTTTTGTAGAAAGCAGGATCATCACAAAAATTCAGGATAGCCGAGACCTGATATTTTCTTTCACTGTGAAAATGACTCAGGAAGTCTTAAAAATGGTGTCGAGCGGAAAAATGGAAATGGTCATGACACTTATAAATACGGCTTTCCCCAACCACAGCAAGAAGCGGCTGAACGAACACCTCTCATTAATGTACCTCATTTCTCTTGCCGCTGAGACAGAAGTTAACATAAATAAATATACAATGGAACTTCACTCGGTCTTCAAAGAAAAACTTGAAACCTTTCATAAGGAAAGCCAGGAAACCAGCAGAGACTCAAACCAGATTGTAAGAGCAATCGAAGCGCTCTTTAATAAGTGGCAGATTTCTAGCGATCAAGATAACCGTGAAGCACCTTTTCTCAAGACCGATCAATTTAAGGAGAGGTACCAAGTATACTGTAGCATCGATGATGGCCATATTACATTAAAAAATGTTAAGGCCGGAGAACTTTTTCTTGCTCTGAAGAACATTGCTGCTGACTTTAGGCTCCCCTTCGAATACGGAAGCTCGAAAGTGCTCGTTAACCGTATAGAAAATGATAACAGCATAATTGCGGAAGCCGGTATTGAGATTCGATCTGACGCCCGTAATTCGAGCAATCAGAAACTTTATACCATCACAAAGAAACTGAGATAAAGTATGAACACATCACTTTCGCCCCTGGCATCTTCTGCGGGAACCTTGACAGTGCCAGGGGCTCTTTACAAGGAGGATACCCCGTGAGTTTTCTACAGCTTCTGAGCTCCATTAATGAAAATAGAGAAATAAAAAGTGATCTTCCCTTTGTATCAAAATCGTTTCAGATTATAACATTTCCAGCCGGACATTTAGACCCGGAAGCAAAAACATATACAGAAAAAGACAACACATATCACAAATTATCGCCTGAAATCTTAACAATACTTTGCCAAAAAAGAAGAATCATAGGCCAGCTTTGTGCAAAAGAAATGGTTAATCTATCAATGTGGCACGAAACTGAAAAAAAATATCAGAAAATCTGTGAAACATTTCAATCCACTTTTGGAAAAACTTGCCTAGAAGAAATTGTTAACAGCAACAATAACGATAATATAAATATACTAGACCATGATAAGGACAATTTTATAGGAAAGCATCTTGTGTTCCCGAACGACATCATTCACAAATTCAAAAAAGAAATAAACACTGACTCTTTAATAAAAGTTCTTTCTATTGAAAAAATCGCCCTTGAATTAAATTGGAATATTGCAAACTTGTATCAAACTCAGGGAATGCTGCCCTTCCCGATGGCTGAATACTACGGTTTAATCTGCTTCCTTTCCAATAATACATTTATCGGAGAAGTTAATCCTGACAGCATCGAACTCATTTGTAAATACAGATCTGGAAGAGAGGTTATACAAAAGTTTTACCGGAGCTAATACAAGAAGCCGATTGAAGATGCCAAGAAAGCTCTGAATCCCTTTTCATGTTTCAGAAACAGCAAGTATTTGATAATTC
>JAGOEX010000121.1 GCA_017997475.1 bacterium | reverse complement strand
GGATTCGAACCCACGGTAGGGGTTAACCTACACACAATTTCCAATCGTGCTCCTTCGGCCTCTCGGACACCTCTCCGTTTAAAAGATCGAAAAAAGAATGGCGGAGAGATAGGGATTCGAACCCCAGGCACCCCGTAAAGAGCGCACCTGATTTCGAGTCAGGCTCCTTCAACCACTCGGACATCTCTCCGCTTAAATATCATCAGAATTTTCCGGTCTTGACTTTGACGCGTACTTTTTCTGACGCTCCCTTATCTCTTTAAAAAAAGATGTTAGGATTTGGGAACACTCATCCGCCAGAACGCCTTCGACCACTTCAACTCTATGATTCAACCTTGTATCCTCGAGAAGATTATAAAGAGATCTGACAGCCCCTGCTTTAGGGTCTCTGGGGCCGAAAACAACTCTTTTTATCCTTGACTGGAGAATTGCTCCGCTGCACATAATGCAGGGTTCAAGTGTTACAAAAAGCTCGCAATCCTCAAGCCGCCAGCTTCCCATGTTCTCTGATGCTTCCATGATCGCCTCTATTTCAGCATGAGACAAAGGCGAATTGGTCGATTCTCTCCTGTTATATCCTTTTCCGATCACTCTGTTTTCAAAGACCACTACAGCACCGACAGGGACTTCACCCTGTGAACCTGCCGTTTCAGCAAGTTCAAGCGCTTGTTTCATATAACTGATTTCTCTTTCCATCCTGAAAGACCATGGCGTGCCCAGGAGGATTCGAACCCCCAGCCTCCTGGTCCGTAGCCAGACGCTCTATCCAGTTGAGCTATGGGCACACTCAAAAAAAATGGCGGAGAGGGTGGGATTCGAACCCACGGTAGAGTTTTAGCCCTACACCCACTTAGCAGGCGAGCTCCTTCGGCCTCTCGGACACCTCTCCGCAAACACAAAAAAATAATGGCGGAGGAGGTAGGATTCGAACCCACGGACGCTCTCACGTCAACGGTTTTCAAGACCGCCGCCATCGACCACTCGGCCACTCCTCCGCAATTTTGGCTCAATTGTTAAAAAGAGCAAAGCAGAAGTATAATGATTAAAAATGACTCAAAGTCAACATTTTTTAAATCACTTTCCGGAATAAAAACTAATTTGCATTTTTGACAGCTATCGTTATTATTAAGTCAATTATTTGTTTTGTGGTGAAGCATGAATCAGTGGTATCAGGCAGTCGTACCGAGAGATTATTCAATCGAACGGTTTTTCCAGATCGAAGGATTTCTCGGAAGCATGGAAAGAGAGAATGTAATGGTTCTCTATTTTGAAAAGAACGATATCATCAGGAAAATGCTTGAAGACCTTGATCTTACAGTTATATCTGAAGGTGACTGGGTTGAAAAATGGCGCGAATATTTCGTTCCTGTATCAGTCGGACAGATCACCGTCGTTCCGCCGTGGCGGAGAAAAGAGGGAAATGTTGTCATAAATCCTTCCCGCGGTTTCGGAACTGGTCATCACGAAACGACAAAGATCTCGATCAATTTAATCGAAGAGGTGCTGAAAAAAGATAACTGTGTAACTTCAATGATGGATGTCGGGACCGGCTCAGGCATACTTGCGATCTCGGCACTGCGTATGAAGCCGGGAATTGAAGTGACAGCCATCGACAACGATTCTGATGCACTTGAAAATGCTTTTGAAAATGTCGTTTTCAACGATCTTGTGAGTTCAGTGAACATCAGCAGGGAACCACTTTTCAGATTTGAAAAACCTTGCAACCTTGTCGTTGCAAACATAATATCGTCTGTTCTCTATTTTCTGGCCGACGACCTTAAGCGGCTTTCTTCAAAATGGCTTGTTCTATCGGGAGTTCTTGAATCTGAATCTGATGTGTTTATGCAGAAAATGGACCTCAACAGCTTTGAACTTATTAAAAAAGTTCAGGAAAATGAATGGGTTGGATTCGTTTTTAAGAGGAGATAAAATGGCGGGAAAAAAGAACGAGGAAACACAGAAGGCGACTCAGATCATCGATCTTTCCAAGCGGGAGGATCTCGATTTCAGCGGAGACAGGTTTATTCTGCTTGAGATCTACGGAGCTAATCTCGGTAAAAGAAGAGACATAGATGACGATTCGATAGTCATCGGCAGAGGCGAAAACTGCAACATTATAGTCAACGATCCGAGTGTAAGCCGTAACCACCTGAGAATATTTAAAAAAGACAAGCTGTTCTATGCTGAGGATCTCGGAAGCACTAACAGGACATATGTTAACGAAGATGAGATCTCCGGCATAAAAAAACTTGAGAACGGTGACCGAGTAAAGATCGGCAACACAATATTCAAATTCATTTCAAGCCATGATATGGAAGCGGAATATTACGACCAGCTTTACCAATTTTCAATCAGGGACGGACTTACCGGACTTTACAACAGAAAATCTTTTGACGACAAACTTGAAAGCGAGTTTTCAAGATGTAAAAGATACGGGCACTCAATGTCGCTTGTCATGATCGACATAGACCATTTCAAACCGGTCAACGATACTTTCGGACACCTTGCGGGAGATGCCGTTCTTACAAATCTGAGCAAACTTTTCGGAAGATTTTTCAGAAGTGTGGATTTCATAGCCAGATACGGTGGCGAGGAGTTTGTAATAATACTTCCCGAAACACCTTTAAGCGGAGCCGTTCTCACAACCGAGAGGATCCGTCTCGCTGTGGCACAGAACGAAGTTTTTGTAAACCAGCACACCATCAGGGTCACTATCAGTGCAGGTGTTGCTGAATATAAGCCGGAAACAGCATCAGCCACAGCTCTCATTGATGCAGCAGATAAAAAACTTTATGAAGCAAAGAACAACGGCCGCAACAGGGTCGAGTGCTGATGGACAGTTTTTTCAAAAAACTTCTTTCCACACAGTTTGTGAAATTCTGCATAACAGGCGGACTCGGGCTGATAACGGACGCAGGAATATTTCATCTTATAAAAACATCTTTCGGTGTAGAGAACTGGCTTCTGCTCAACATCATTCCGGTTGTCGGATATTCTGCGGCTGTAATTCAGAATTATATTATAAACCACTTCTGGACATTCCGTTCCCAGACAGTCGAAATGGAACTTTCAAAGGATGCTTTTATAAAATTCCTTTCTGTAAGCATTATCTCGCTTGTTCCGAGATATATTGTCTATAATTCAGTTTTAGCTTCTTTTACAAGCAACCGCGGTTTTGTTCCCGACATTGCGAATCTTTCAGGGATAATAGCAGGCACACTTGTGAACTTTCTCGGGAGCAAGTTCATTGTCTTCAAGAGCAAATGATGATGAAATTCTTTAAATATCAAGCGGCTGGAAATGATTTTGTGATAGTCAAAGAGCCGACCATTACATCTGAGAATGCAGAAAACATCTGCGAAAGACATTTCGGTGTCGGTGCTGACGGAGTTCTGATACACTTTAACTCAGATTCGTCCGATGCGGGAATGAAAATATTTAACAGTGACGGTTCAACTGCACAAATGTGCGGCAACGGACTGAGATGTTTCGTTTCTTATCTTGTAACAGATTACGGTTTGGGAAAAAACCCTCTTAAGATCGAGACTGGCAGAGGAGAGCTTGAGGTAAAATGGGAAAAGCTCAGAAACGGAAAACTTTCCGTTGAAGCCAATCTTGGAAAACCTGAACTCAAAAGCGAAGAAACGGTTGAATTCAACAATAAAAATTTCGATGCATATTCCGTATCAATGGGAAACCCCCACTTCGTCCTTTTTCCATCTGTAAAACCGGATGCTTCTGAAATACACCGCATCGCAAATCATTTTCAGAAGAACAGTTCATGGAACTGTGAAGTAAATGTCGAGATCGTGACAGACATTAACAAGCGGTCAAAAAGCGTTTTTGTGATCGTTAAGGAAAGAGGCGCCGGATTTACTCTTTCCTGCGGAACAGGAGGCGGCGCAGTAATGCACTCACTCTTACAAAAAAATATCGTTAAACCGGATGAGCGTTGGAAAGTTTTTTTCCCTGGCGGAGAGATAACATACAGAATTAACGACAGAAATGAGATAATTATGAGCGGTGTTCCTGAAAAAGTTTTTGAAGGAATGCTTGACCCTGCGGAGTTCTGATGAGCGAATTCAACACAAATACGACAGACAAAACGCTTCAGGACTACCAACATTCAGTTGACAGAAAGGATTCCGGCATTTCAAAAGAGTACCGGGGGAAACCTTTAAAACTTTATCTTGAATTTCTTGTCGAACTTTCCCCTTATCTAAAAACGGGTAAAGACATCAAACCCTATATCAGAGATATGGTGAACATTCTCATAGAGGCAAAAAGATATCTGGACCTTGCAACGATCTTCATTTTTCTGAAAAATCACAATGAGATCAAATCTGAAACAGGAAACATCTATCCTGTGATGAAAGAGATCCTCAATCCCCACATCAATGTTCTTTTCACAAAGTCGATAACTTACAGCAGTGTTGAGCTGGACGAAATGTTTTCCGATATTCTCGGCAAAGACCATGCCCTTTTAATGGAGCTTATAAGTTTCATTTTCAAGGAATACGGCCTTTTCAATGCAAAGCTTTCTGAGAATATCTATAAGAAATTCATTGAGATAGCTGACGAAGACATCTTAAGTTTCATTGAACACGCAGATTCAAAATTTCTTGCTTTCTACCTCTCAAGCATTCCTCAACTTCCTTTTGTTCCGGCAAAGCATGTTTCAAAATGGACTGAACTGATCCTCTACCAGAGCACAAAGGAGAAGTACACTTCAAAAATAATGTCGGCAATGAAAGAGCACCCTTCACTTGATATTCTCCTTGTATTCATTCTTTCACCACGCGAAAACGAACGGTCTGAAATGCTTGCACTTATGAGAGACTGTCTTGAAATGGGAATTGTCAATGAAGAGCTTTTTAAAACAGGCGCCGTATATTTTCTCAAAAAATCTCTTACAAGTGAATTTTATGATTTCAACAGTATCCCGAGAACCCAGAAAGAGACTATCTGTTCGTTCATACTTGCGACAGGGGGAAAAGATCTCAAACACATCGTGATCTCGATGATACGGGAAAAAAACATTCACAGCGATCCTAAAATAACTGAAACAAAGATGGTTTTCACCAATCTTATCAAAGAGTTACTGCCGAAAGACCCGGAAATGACAATAATCGTCAGACAGATGCTCAAAGACGAAACGGTCGAGCCGGCTGTAAAAGAGGCATTTTTAAAGATCACTTGATCACAAGATATTTCGCTACCGTACATACAAGAAACAAAACGGTGAAAATATAACTTGTTGAAACAGAATACAGTGACGGGGAAAGGTTCACCATGAGAAGATGCGTTGCAGAAAAATAGATCGAGACAGAAATTCCGAGCGTTGATCCTGCAACAAAAAGGATGGATTTTACTGATTCTTTCAGAAAGAAAACCGATAAAATGATCAATATGAATGAATTGGCAAAAATATAGCTTGAAGGAACACCTGCAAGTGAAGGGTTGTATCCCCTAAGTTCGATCTCGTTCATGACCAGCATGGTTGAGATCATCAGTCCTGTAAATGACAAAGTGAGGATTATCTTTTCTCTAATGTTCATCAGATCCAGCTCCATGTCTCAATGATCGAATACCAGAGCGGAAGAGTTATCAGAGATATGAGTGTTGAAAATGTAACCACTCCGCTTACCGCCTCTTTATCCGAATCTATAAAATCTGCAAAAAATGGCGATATCGCCGCTGAAGGCATGACTGATTCAAGAAGTATCACCTTTTTTGTCACGATATCTATGTCAAACAGTAACGAAGTGAGTAACATTGCGGAAATTCCGAAAACCATTCCTAAGAAAAGACGGAGAACGGCTCCTGTTGCAACCGCTCTGATGTGAGCTTTTTTTATGATGATAGAAAATGAAAGTCCGACTGTGAAAAGAATTGCAGGGATAGTTATTGAAGCAAATGATTCAATACTTTTTGAAAGCCATGGAGCAAGAGAGATATTCTGAAAATTCATTACCAGTGCTATAAACACTGCAACTAAAGGAACAACGGCATTGCTTCTCAAAGCTGAAAAAACTGCTGTCTTTGATTCTTTGTCCAGCTTTCTGGCTGAGAGGATAACAACCATCACAAATCCGAGAAGAAGAAAAACAGGCCAGAAGAACACTGTGAAAAAAACAGCTCTTGTAAAACCGCTCTCACCGTAGAAATAAAAAAGAACACCCCAGCCGAGATATCCGTAGTTACCCATGAATGAGCCGATGCAGAAACTGTTTGATATCTCTTTTTGCGAAGATGTGAACTTTCTGATCAGCAGAACCGCTGCCGTAAAAAGAATCGATACAGTGAAAAACGCCGCAGCAGCAGGGATAAGCTGACCCATTTCGTTAATATCTGCATGATAAAGATTCCTGAAAATAATGAAAGGGACTGTTACTTTGACAACGAATTTCCTTAAAACGGAGATGTCCCCTTCCCTGAATATTTTTGTCTGCTTGAAAAACCACCCTAAGAATATCGGGAAGTTTATTACGAGAACAAGTTCTGAAAGTGTCATCTCACCTCAATTAACAAACCGCTGAAAGGATAAGATTTTATGATGATCTGTCAAATAATCGGATCACCAGGCCATTTTGAGGTGATCTTCCATTCCGTCGGGATCGGGTCCTTCAGGAAAGCGCTGACGATACCGTTTGCAGACCTTGTTGTCGTAAAGATATAATTTTATTGACGCTTCGCATGCCGCGAAATTCATTTCCCTTAAGAAAGGATTGTTTTTTGTATCAACTCTGTCAGATTTTGCATTCCACTGGTGTATTATTGAGCCCCAGCGACCGGTATGCCTGTATAATCCGAACAGTTCGTTAAGCTGAATTTCAGGAGAATCAGAGAATTTCAGAGCAGTTTCAAGGTCGTTTATCAATACACGGGTCATTTCATTATTATTCGATCCGCTGAAAATGTCTGTCAGAGAGATCTTTCCTGACCCATCTTTTTTTACTTCTGCAACAATGGTATCTGATAATTCTGTGACAGTTTCAGGAACCGGCTGCCGCTTCACCTTTGAGACCGTATCACTCCCCCCTTTTGCAACAGACCTGCTCAGACCCCTTTCAAGATCTATTATTTCAACAAGTCCTTCGCTTACGCTGACTGAACATCCTGTCTTTTCGACAGAAACCGTAAAAACAGTTCCAAGAACCCTGACCAATGCAACATTGTTCAAATTCACCATGAAATCGGTTCCGCTTTGAACTTTGAATTCAACAACACCTTTTCTGACTGAATAATAATTTTCGTGTTCATGTACTATTCTGCTTGGCACTTTTGCGGCAATTTCATATTTTCCCCTTTTTATTGCAGACCCTTTTTCAATGTCAATGACCGAGCTTTGGAATTCAGAAACATTTTCAACTTCACTGTTATCTGTTCCTGATTTTTCCTGAATCACTTCTTTTTGAGCGTAAGTATCTTCAACTTTTTTATCGTCATTTTCAGAGATTGACATCACTACTGACAGTACTGCTATTATCAATGCGGCGACTCCGGATAAAGCCAGCACCGCTCTTTTTGAAAAACCGCCTTTTCTGTTCTCCTGCGAAGAAACAATGTCAAAAACATTATCTGCCATCATTTCCACAGCAGACATATCAACCAGGTGATCCACTTCCGGTGTCTTTTTCAAGGCAGGGGCTATCATACCTGCAGCTACCAGTCTTTTGGAACATACCGGACAGTTTTCAATGTGGAGCTTCTCTTCAGATCTGATAATTTCAGGATTTTCAGATACTTCCACAATTCTTTCAAAAGTCAGATGCTTAATGTTCATGCCATTCTTTCCATTTCTTTAAGTAAAAGGACTTTCCCCTTTTTAATTCTTGATGCCACCGTGGTAATAGGCGACCCCACTATTTCCGAGATCTCTTTCAAAGTGAGCTCCTCGACATAGAAAAGCGTAAGGTACATTCTCATGTCGGAAGAAATTTTAAAAAGTGCTTTTCTTATCATTTTTTCCATTTCGTCTTTATCCAAACTTTCAAATGAACTGTTTTCACTGGGCTCACCTTCAAGCATTCTCTCAATCACTTCGTTTCCGACAGCCACGATCGAAGAAAGGTTTGTCATTTTTTTCACTTCCCTGCATGCGATATTGACCGTCAGGCGATAGAGAAATGTCGAAAATGCCGCTTCTTTACGGAAAGAACCGAGTGATTTAAAGAGCTGGATCAGAACTTCCTGCACAACATC
>JAGOEX010000120.1 GCA_017997475.1 bacterium | reverse complement strand
CAAATGCAAATCAAACCTTGACTTTATGGTATCCAGAGAATAAAATTCCCCGCATTTTTGTAACTGCTTACTTAATCTGGAGTTATCAATGGATTATGGAAAAACACTGAATCTTCCCCAAACCGATTTCCCAATGAAGGCCAACCTCCCCGTTAAAGAACAGGAGATTCTGAAAAACTGGGAAAACATCCAAATTTATTTTAAGATGATTAAAAAGAATTCGGACAAAAATTCTTTCATAATGCATGACGGACCTCCATATGCCAATGGAAGTCTTCATGACGGCCATGTTCTGAACAAGATACTGAAAGATATTGTTGTCAAATATAAGAACATGTCGGGACATCTTGCCACATTCAGACCCGGATGGGATTGTCACGGTCTTCCGATAGAGCTGAAGGTTGCCGAAAAGCTTGGATCGAAGAAGAAGGAAATGTCTAAATCAGACTTTCTCAAGGAATGTAAGAATTTTGCAATAAATGCAATTGACATTCAAAGAAAAGAGTTTAAACGGCTGGGAGTTTTTGCAGACTGGGAAAAACCCTACACTACGCTTTCTCCTGAATACGAAGGATGCATAGCCCATCAATTTGCAAATGTTGTTGAGTCCGGTGCTCTTTTTAAATCAAAGAAACCCGTTCACTGGTGTCCGAGCTGTGAAACTGCACTTGCTGAAGCCGAGATAGAATATGAAGACCACACATCTCCTTCAATATATGTGAAATTTCCGTTGATAGACAAATTGACGGAGCTCGAAAATAAATCGGTGAATTTTGTGATCTGGACCACAACTCCGTGGACTCTTCCGGCAAATCTTGCCATTGCTCTTCATCCTGAAATTGAATACAGTGCCGTTAAATTTAACGAAGAGGTTTTTATCATTGCTTCTGCTTTGAAAGAAAAATTTCTTGCTGCAACGGGACATAGTGATGCTGAAACTGTAATGACTTTCAATGCAATGAGATTTGAGGGCATGAAAACCAAACATCCTTTCATAGACAGAGAATCGGTCATAGTTTATGCAGATTATGTTACGACAGATACAGGAACCGGTTGCGTTCATACTGCTCCGGGTCATGGAGCCGACGACTATCTGACAGGTCTTAAATACGGGCTTCCCGCTTATGCTCCGGTCGATGACAGAGGTGTTCTGACAGAAGATGTTCCATATTTTAGCGGTCTTCATGTTTTCAAAGCAAATCCCGTGATAGTGGAACATCTTTTCAAGGAAGGTTTTCTTCTGAATAAGCCGGGCGAAATGATAAGTCACAGCTATCCACACTGCTGGAGATGTCACAAGCCGGTGATTTTCAGGGCGACAGAGCAGTGGTTCATTTCCATGGACGAAACGAATTTGAGGAAAAGATGCCTTGAAGAGATAGAAAAAGTTGAACTTATTCCGGAATGGGGAAGAAAAAGGATAACACCGATGCTTGAGAATTCGCCGAACTGGTGTGTTTCGAGACAGCGGTTATGGGGTGTGCCGATTATTGCTTTTTCATGCAGTGACTGCGGGGAAAAGATAGTTGATGGAAAGATTGCCCATAAAGTTGCGGATGAAATATCTGTCAAAGGAGTATCTGTCTGGCATGAAAAAGAGCCGTCAGAATTTCTTCCTGAAGGTTTCACATGTCCGAAATGTTCCGGCAGGAATATAAAAAAGGAAAGCGACATCCTGGATGTCTGGTTTGACAGTGGAGTGAGCTGGGCGGCAGTACTTGACGGGAGCAAAGGTTATGAATATCCGTGCGATCTTTATCTTGAGGGAAGCGACCAGCACAGAGGATGGTTCCAGTCTTCATTGAAACTGAGCGTTCTTATTAAAGACAAGGCCCCCTACAAAAAAGTACTCACTCACGGTTTTGTTGTTGACGGAAAAGGGGAGAAGCTTTCAAAAAGCAAGGGCAATTTTGTTCCGCCCGACAAAAGGATCAACACTCTTGGTGCGGAAATTCTCAGACTATGGGTTGCCGCCGAAGATTATCGGGACGACATTAGAATAAGTGACAACATAATTGAAGGATTTGCAACTGCCTACAGGAAGATCAGAAACACAATGAGATTCATGTTCGGATTTATCAATGATTTTGATCCCGACACAATGAAATATGATATTAATGAACTGACTTCTCTTGATAAATGGGCTTATCTGACATGGAAAAGCAAGCTTGAACTTGTTCTCTCAAAATATGAAAATTTCGAGTTTCACAGGGTTTATCACGAAATTCTCGATTTTTTCACAGTTGCAATGAGCTCAGTCTATCTCGATATCATAAAAGACCGTTATACAATGAAAGCTGACGATCCAAGAAGGAGAAAGTCGCAGTTCACGGTCTATCAAATACTTAAAGATGTCATAACAGCCCTTGCTCCTATTCTGAGCTTCACTTCTGAAGAGGCATACGGTTTTCTTAAAGGTGACAAAAAAGAGAGTGTTTTTCTTGAAGATATGCCGGCTGTTTCTTTGAACGATGAGGAAAAAGGGTTTTTAAAAAAATGGGATGTGCTTCTCAAGGTTCGTGAAGCAGTTCAGAAACAGCTCGAAACACTTAGAATGCAGAAGACGATAGGTCATTCACTTGATGCGGCGGTTGATCTCTATTTTGAAAACATTCCTTTGCTGGATGAGGAGTTGAATTCTCTGGAATCCATATTCATAGTTTCCGGTGTTGACAAAGCGGCGTCAAGCGAAGGATTGCAGAAAGTTGAAGATATAAGTGTCTGGATGTCAGTCAGAGTCGCTCCGGGTGAGAAATGTCCGAGATGCTGGAAGAAAAGGGAGTTGAAGAATTTCTCAGATGAACTTCAGGGGATATGTGAATCCTGTTATGAGGCGGTCAGATGAATTTTAAAAAATTCGAATGGATGAATGCACTCTATCTTCTGATAATAACGCTTCCGGTAGTGGTACTTGATCAAGCCACAAAGTTCTGGGCCATAACGCTCAGGAACGGTGGACAGGTTGTTGTATTTGAAAGCTGGTGGAGTTTTATTTATGCTGAAAACCGCGGTGCATTATGGGGGATCGGAGGCAACTTTCCCGATTTTTACAGGAAACTGATCTTTCTTGGAATCTCAACTGTAATAACCCTTTTTATTGTCTATCTGCTCTTTACTTATGCAGAAAACAGACTGATAAAAGTAGTTTACGGTTTTGTACTCGGAGGGGCGCTCGGGAATCTCTTTGACCGTTATTTCAGGGGCTATGTCATTGATTTTATAGACTGGCATGCAGGAGATTACTATCACTGGCCGACATTTAATATTGCTGACGCGGCAATAGTTGTTGCAGTTGCACTTCTTTTAATAGAGCTTCTTTTTTTCCAGAAAAAGAAGGACTCAAAATGAAACCGATTCTTTTTTCTATCGGACCGCTTGATGTTTCAAGCTACTATTTCATGGGAATTATCGGTCTGCTCGGCGGATTTTTCTTTAATTACTGGGAAACGAAAAGACGGAACCTTGATGTGAAACTTTCAATCTACGGAGCTGTCTGGGTCAGCATTTTCGGATATATCGGTGCAAGGGCAATGCACATTGTTTTTGACGGATTTCTTGAAATATATATTCAGAAGCCGCTTGCAATATTCGCATTCTGGAAAGGGGGTTTGGCTTTTTACGGAACTGTGATATTCGGTCTTCCCGCCGCCCTGTGGTGGTTCAGATATCACAAAGCCCCATTTCTGAAATATCTTGACAACTATACATACGGAATAGCTTTCGGTGTCGGCATAGGGAGGATCGGCTGTTATCTGAACGGATGCTGTTTCGGCGAAATTTCATCTTCATCAATCGCCAGTCAGTTCATAAAATACGGACTCAGCGCAAAAAATCAGTTTGCGCGGGACATTCTTCTGAATTTAAAGGAAATGCCCTATCCGGTTTTTCCTTCTCAACTCATATCTTTTTTTGCAAATATGGTCATATTTCTTTTTCTTTGGATATTTGTAAGAAAAAGATATAAAAAAGATGGTTCTGTATTTGGGATCTGGATGATACTTTACGGTATTTTCAGATTCATAATAGAGATTTTCAGAGCCGACGACAGAGGAATGTTCTTCAATGATCTTCTTTCCTCATCACAGATAATTGCTATAATTTCAATAATAGCGGGAATTTTGATAATCAAGCTCCCGGATAAGAAAGAAAAGTCAGTTTCTCAATCGCATTCATAATATTTTCCCGGAGTTCCTCCTTCCACAGATGAAGAACAGATGTTTCCGTATTTGTCAGAATTGAATGAATATCCTCTTTCGGTTTTCAGTCCGGACGGATCTGCATGTGCTTCAAGCACCATCAGGTTATTTCTGTTGCAGATTATCTGGATTGTTTCAGTTGAAGTGAGTCCCGCATCGGCAATGGTGGTGTCATCGACAATAAGCCATAAAGCACTGCCGGCAACATCAGAGAAAGCCGCTTCATTTCCTGTTATTACGGCAAGTTCCCCCGGTTGTAATATCAAATTTCTTTCAGGATCTTTAAGAATAAGCGGATCAATTCCTTTTCCGTCATTTTTATCATCAATGAAGCAGTTTTCAAGGTCAAAATCAATGTTGCCGGAATTAAATATTTCAACAAATTCCCAGTTTTTTTCCGGCTCAAGTGACGGGGTGTGCATTACTTCAGAGATGATTACATGCGGTTTTTCTTCACCGGTAATAATTTCGGCAGTATCATGCTTTTTTCCTGTTGTTGTGTAAACATCGGTATTTACTGAATAATAAGTTTCAGGCAACAGGTCTTTAAGAACAGCCGAACATTTTTTTTCACACATGAAATTCACACCGTTCACTGAAACAGCTATTGCCGATTCGTCAGAAATAGTTACAATTATTTCAGTGTCTGAAGCCGAATATTCAACCGAAAGATCGCCCTTTTCAGGTTTTTTAGAAGGAAGCGTTACAGAAATATCTTCAAGTTCAGTGTCTCTTTCAACAGCTGTGGCCTTAGAAATGTTTATTTTCCCGACAGGTTCATCATAAACGATAACTATCCAGTCCTCTATCTTCATCATGTCTGAAGGCACTGGATCAACATCCTTAAACTTGATCTCAATATTTCCGTCAAATTTTATAGCAACGGTCGAGCTTTGGTTTTCAGAAGGGATGATCGTTTCAATTTCAGGAAGTTTTACGCCGGTTTCAAAAGTGATCTCGAAGAGCTCCTTGTTTTCAGAAAAACCGTCTCCTGTCATCAAAGGTCGATTGTCGATCGATTTAAGTGCCGAGCTTATTGTAACTGAGAGTGAAGATTCCGCTGGAAGGGGAGGAAGTATCGAGACAGTATCACCTGAAATTTCCACAGGAATTTCATTTTCTGAAGAGATCTCTTTTACGGTAAACCCGGAAAGTGAATTCGGATTTACATCCATGTTGAACACAAAAGATATTTTTTCTTCCGGGAAAAAAACCCTGCTTTCTGGAAATTCTGAGCAGACGAACGGTTCATATTCAGATTTTTCGGGTTTCTCAATTTCACAAGATGCTGTGAAGACAAGAAATATAATAATTACAAATATTTTCATTTCTTCTCCCCGCATTCGTAAAGATCAATGCCGGCAAATGATTTAAGCCATCCATTGTGTTTCCTGTCTATTATTTCATATAGGATCATTTTTTCCTGAGGCACTTCTATTTTAAGGTTTTTTAAGGCATTAAGCATGGCATTGAAAAAATATACTGAACTGAGCTTTTCTATCATTTCTATTCTTAAGAAATAGAGTTTCTGCTGCTGATCGCTGAACTTTATGGTGTCAGAATTATAAAGGAGCTTTGTCAGATCGAATTTTATTCTTCCTCCAACCTCGAATGAAGTGAGATCGCCATAAGTTGTGTTGTTGTCATCAGGTCCGATAGTAATGTAATCTTTTCCTACAGCAATATTATTTCTCTGATATAAATAAAGTTTTTCGTCATTTTTATATTTGCTCCAGGCACTTATTTCCGGGAGTAATCCGGCTGCACGGGTATTCTTTCTTGCAGAAACCACGGCTTTTTCCAGATCGTTTATTCCCGCCAATCCTTTTTTAAGCAGTTGCTCAAGTGTCATGCAGCTATATTTCTTTTCGAGCATTTCAGCCGTTATCTTGAATCCTTTAAGATGTGAAGCAACTGATTCCAAAGCAGTTTCCTGAGCAGAAAGAACGCCTCCGCTATGGATCGTCAGGATCACCAGAGCCGTGAATCTCATTTTCTTCAGCAGGGTCGATAACTGTTTCATTTTCCTCCTCTTCTTCTTCAAGCATATAATTTATCTGATCTCTTATTTCATCCATTTCTTCTGAGGATATGAAAATATTTTCAAACTGCTCCTCCTGCAGTCGGGGCGTTCTTATATTTAAGCCATCCGGATGACCGAAATCGAATGAAAAAAGACAGAACCAGCCGTAATGATAGTTCCCCAGCTCTTTTGTTATCCGCATTTCGGTTGAAAACATTATCTGTAGACAGAAGCAAACTGAAATTAATTGTACGCTAACCATTAAGCACTGAAAAAAACAATAAATAAACAATGCAATAATACAAAGTAGATATAGTTGTGTCAAGAAAAAGCATGATTTTGACTCCATAAGAGTTTTGCAGTATATGTGAAGCTGAACGCAGGAGGTGAGCATGATCAGATTTCTTGATCTAAGTAGACAATATCTGCAACTGAAAAAAGAGATAGACGAAGCAGTTCTGAGAGTCATTGCAGAGGGATCATTTGTTAAAGGCAGTGATGTCAGAGAGTTCGAAAAAGAATTTGCGGACTATCTGAAAGCAGACCATTGCATAGCTTGCGCAAACGGGACAGATGCGCTGACGGCATTGATAAAATGTCTGGAACTTCCTTTCGGCAGCACAGTTGTTGTGCCTGCAAATACTTTTGTGGCGACTGCCGAATCGGTTATATCTAACGGATTGAAAGTGAAGTTCGCTGACATTGATGAAGATTATACTATTTCTCCTGAAAGTGTTGAAAGCGTAATGACCGAAGATGTCTCCGCTGTCATCGCAGTCCACCTTTACGGCCAGCCGGCAAAAATCCCGGAGTTGAAAAAGATCACAGCAAAATGGAATGTTCCTCTCATTGAAGATGCCGCACAGTCCCACGGTGCAATGATCGGGAATGTTAAAGCCGGCTCTCTTGGAGATGGTGCCGCTTTCAGTTTTTATCCTGGAAAAGTGCTGGGCGCAATGGGAGATGCAGGCGCAGTAGTTGTTAACGATGATATTCTGGCTAAGAAAGTAAGGCAGTACTGTGATCACGGCAGAACCGAAAAATACAGGCATGAAGTTGCCGGAATAAACTCAAGAATGGACACGATCCAGGCCGCTGTTCTTAATGTTAAACTTAAGTATCTTGAGAATTGGATAGGCATGCGTAACAACATTGCAGAAGCATATTTAAATCTTTTAAAAGATGTGGAGGGATTGAAACTTCCGCTGAAAAGAGAAGGTCTCCGCCATGCCTGGCACCTTTTTGTTGTAAGACATGTTCGGAGAGATGAGTTAAAAGAATATTTGAGAGAGAACGGGGTGGAATCAGGAATTCATTATCCGATCTCCCTTCCTGAGCAGCCGGTATTTAAGGACCATATGATTTATGCAGGGGAATATAAAGCGGTAAAATATTCCTCTGAACTCCTTTCTCTGCCCATGGGAGAGCATTTAAGCGTTGAAAATATTGAAAAAATTGCAGAGTTATTGAAAAAGTTTCACAAAAAAAACAACTTTTAACGAGTTATTTGCGTCAAATTATAGATTGTCAGTTCTTTTATAATGCAGAATATTGACAAAAATTTTGTGTAGATTTTTGTTGAAAAATATTAATAAGAGACTATAGTGGATTGTCGATTTGTTGGTGTAGACACTGATTTTTAATATTTTGGAGGTTTTTAAAATGAAGAAACTAATGATTGCAATGATTGCATTGTCAGTTCTTTTCGGTTTTGTAGCATGTGGTGACGATCCTATTCCTTCACAGCCCGACAGTGAAGCTGACACAGGTCAAGATGATGACGGTAATACGGGAAATACAGGTGATACAGGAAATACCGGAAACACTGGAAATAGTGGAAACACCGGAGATACCGGAAACACCGGAGATACCGGAAATACTGGAAATACGGGAAACACAGGCGACTGTGACACAGATAATCTGGGTAAAAGCTGTACAACTGATACAGACTGCGGAAAATGTATGATCTGCATAACAAATGGAAAGTGCGCAAAAGGGTGTACGACAAATGAAGACTGCACAATGCACACAGGTCTTAAATGCAACAAGAAACTTG
>JAGOEX010000119.1 GCA_017997475.1 bacterium | reverse complement strand
AAAAAATGAAAATAGCAGTTACAACTACAGGAAATGATCTGAATTCACCGTTTGAAAACAGATTCGGAAGAGCACCGGGGTTTATTATTTATGATACCGAAACAAAACAGTTTGAAGCAGTTGATAATTCAATGAACCTCAATGCGGCTCAGGGAGCAGGGATCCAGGCGGCAATGAATGTGATAAAGGCAGGTGCGAAAGTCCTTGTCTCAGGTCACTGCGGACCGAAGGCCTTCACAGTTCTTAAGCAGGCGGAAGTAAAGATATTCAACGCAAATGCGGCAACAGTGTCGGAAGCTGTTGAAAAGTATGTTTCAGGCATGCTGATTGAGATGAAATCTGCCGATGTTGACGGTCACTGGTAATGAAAGTAGCAGTTGCTTCAGGTAAAGGGGGGACCGGTAAGACAACGGTCTCCATCGCCCTTGCAATGACATCTCCCGGAATGGTTCAGCTGCTTGACTGTGATGTTGAAGAGCCGAACGGTCATCTTTTTCTTGAACTTGAAAATGTGATCGAAGAAAGAGTTTCGGTGGATGTTCCTTTAATAAATACAGACACATGTATCAGTTGCGGGAAATGCGCTCAGATATGCCAGTTCAATGCGATAGTGTTTTTCGGTTCACCTCCTATGGTGTTCAATGAGCTTTGTCACAGTTGCGGTGGCTGCATGAGGGTCTGTCCAGTTTCAGCAATAACTGAAGTGCCCAATTTCATAGGGAAGATAGTTTCCGGCAGAAGCGGCCGTATTGATTTTTCCCAGGGAATTCTTGATATAGGTTTTCCGATGGCGACACCTGTGATAAGAAAAGTTCTGAAAAAAGCAGACGGAAACAATGATGTTGTCATAGACTCTCCTCCCGGAACGAGCTGTTCAATGATCGCGGCTGTAAAAGAGAGCGACTTTGTCATTCTTGTTACAGAGTCGACCCCTTTCGGTCTCAATGATCTGATGATAGCTGTTGAAACAATAAAAAAGCTTTCAATCCCGGTGGGTGTAATTATAAACAGATCAATGGCGGGAGATGATTTAGTCGAAAAATATTGTGAAGATAACAATTTGAAAATACTGATGAAAATACCATACAGCCAGAAAATTGCAAAAATATGTTCAACAGGAGGAAATTTGATAACTTCCTCTAATGATATGCAAAAAAAGTTTGAAGATCTCTGGAAATTCATTTTCTGGACGACTGGAGGCGAAAAATGAAAGAGATCGTTGTAATAAGCGGAAAAGGGGGAACGGGCAAAACCAGCATTGCCTCGGCGCTTTTTGCCCTTTCACAAAACAGTATTGCCGCCGATTGTGATGTTGATGCCGCTGACATGTTCATTGTTCTTGAACCGGAAGTTGTCAGGAAAAGTGATTTCTACAGTGGAAGAGTCGCTGTAATAGATAATAATAAGTGTACAAATTGCGGAGTATGCCGTGAACTTTGCAGATTTGATTCGATCTCGGTAAGATCAGGAGTGCATTTCATTGATGGAAATGAATGTGAAGGGTGTAAAGTATGTGTAGAGTTCTGCCCTGAGAAAGCCATTGATTTTATTGACAGATTGTGCGGAGAGTGGTTTTTTTCTGAAACCCGTTTCGGCCCGCTTGTTCATGCAAAACTCGGAATCGGCGCTGAAAATTCAGGGAAACTTGTCACACTTGTAAGAAACGAGGCAAAAAGAATAGCCGTAGAGAAAAAATCAGATTTTATAATTGTTGACGGGCCGCCCGGTATAGGTTGTCCTGTCATTGCTTCTGTAACAGGTGCTGATGCAGTGCTCATTGTTACTGAGCCGACACTGAGCGGTTTTCATGATCTTAAGAGGGTTATGTCGCTTGCCAAACACTTTAGAATAAAGACGGCAGTAGTGGTTAACAGATGGGATGTGAATAGTGAAATGACTGATAATATTGAAGAATATGTGCATGGCGAAGGTGCTTCTTTTATCGGGCGTGTTTCATACAGCAGTGATTTTACAGACGCACAGATCTTAAAAAAAACGGTAGTGGAATATAAAAATGGGATGACATACGAAGAAATTCATTCTATATGGAAAAAATTATTAAAATTTGTAAATGGAGAAGAAAAATGAAAGTAGCGATTCCGCTTGTAAACGGCATGTTGTGCATGCATTTTGGCCATTGTGCTCAATTTGCTATCATTGATGTTGACGACAAAGAGAAGAAAATTGTTAAAAGAGAAGATGTCACCCCTCCGCCACATGAGCCGGGACTCCTTCCCAAATGGCTTGGTGAGAAAAATGTGAATGTCATTATTGCAGGCGGCATGGGTTCAAGAGCGCAGCAGCTTTTTGCCCAGAATAATATTTCCGTAATAGTAGGTTCTCCGGCCCAAACGCCGGAAAAGCTTGTTACCGATTATTTAAACGGTCAGCTTGTGTCGGGCACTAATGTGTGTGACCATTAATTGGTTGACTTAAAATTTGTTAACGGGTAAGGTTTCCAGCTTTCAGGATTTACCGACGGAGGATATATGGACATTGTTCTTAAAGGAATTTCAAAGAGTTACAAAAATGCAGCTGGCGAAAGTTTTGCCGTAATTAAAGATCTGTCTCTTGATCTGAAAAGCGGAGCGGTGCTTCGTCTTAAAGGACCGAGCGGAAGCGGAAAGACCACGCTGATGAACATTCTTTCAGGTCTTATTCTTCCTGACAGCGGCATTGTAAAGGCAGGCAGTTTTGAAATAACCGCAATGAACGAAACCCGAAGAGACCGGTTCCGGGCGGAAAATGCCGGCTATATTTTCCAGACATTCAATCTTTTAAGCCCATTTTCTGTTATTGAAAATATCTATGCGCCTCTTGCTTTTGCAGGAAAACTTCCTGAAAGATTTGAAGAAAAAGCAATTGAGGTTCTTAATGAGGTGGGTCTTGCCGGTCTTGAAAAAAGGAAGATATATCATCTTTCGGTGGGGCAGAGGCAGAGAGTCTGTGTTGCAAGGGTTCTTTTTTCAGAGCCGAAGATCATTCTTGCCGATGAACCGACAGCATCTTTAGACACAGAAAGTGCAAGAACGGTTTACAGATCGATCGAAAAGTGCAGAAGTAACGGCTCGACAGTAATTTTTGCCTCACATGACAGGATCTTTGATGATTTTAAGAGTGATCTGGTATTCGATCTTGAAACAGGGAGGGTGTCATGAGGGCTGGATTTATTTTTAAAGCAGTAATGCACAACATGAAACACAGATGTTCCGCTGTAGTCATATCAATAATTTCAATAGCTTGCGCATTTGCTTTTTTGAGTGCCATAGGGAATGTGACCTTCGGACTGGCCACAACAGCCGTAAACAGTTCCCTGAGTTTTCCGCTTGTTATCGGACCAGAGGGGTCAAGTGACACTCAACTTGTAATGTCAACGATATTCAACATTGACAAGCCAAGTGGAACTCTGGATTATAAAATATATGAAAACCTTAAGAAAGATAAGAGAGTTACTGCTGCATTCCCAATTGCGAGAGCTGACAGTTATCAGGGAATTCCGATAACCGGCGTAAATAGCGGTTTTATTAATGAAATAAGCAAAAGCTTTGTTTTAAAACAGGATAATATTGATGTGGCAAATGTTTTGAGTGATGAAGATCTGCACAGGGCGGTTCTTGGTTTTAAGATAGCTGAAAAATATGGATTGAATATCGGCGACAAATTTGTCGGAAGCCACGGACATGTGGGTGATGAAAATGCTCACGGTCATGATGATTTTAAATATTATGTTGCAGGAATAATGAATCCTGTGAACGGGCCTGAAGATTTTTCGATTTATGTCAATTTTAAAGCTGTATGGAAAATTCACGAACATCATGGTGAACACACAGAACACAAACACGAAGCAGAACACGAAGCAGAACACGAACACCATGAAGGATGTGAACACAGTAATGAAGGATCATCCCATGAAACGCTTTCCGCAATTCTTGTGAAGACTGTAAATCCTGTTGCTACAAGCGAACTTGAAAGGGAATATTCGTCGGGAAGCGGTTCGACTGCAACAGATGTGGGAAAAACCGTCAGAAGGGTTGTCCAGTATATGAACAAAGCCGAAACAGCGGCAGGATTTTTCAGCTACGGAACACTGTTGATCGTTCTTGCAATGGTTTTTGTGACAATGGTAATGGCAATTAATGAAAGAAAGAAAGAGATGGCCCTAATGAGAACTCTTGGAATTGGCAAGTTCCCGATTTCATTAACTGTAATGGTTGAAACAATGATAATCACAGTTGCCGGAGTTCTTGCAGGTGTTGTTATGGGTCATTTTGTTTTATGGTATTTAAAACCTTTGATAGATTTCAATCTTGGGATCAGTCTGGAACCGTTTTTTGTCACAAAAGTTGAAATACAGGGAATATTGGTTACTCTGGTGTCCGGTCAGATCCTTTCAATTGTTGCAATGCTGCGGATCTATAACATGAACCTTGTCGAAGAGGTAGCCAGAGACTGACATGTCAAAAAAGAAGAAATTTTTTATCGCTTCTGTTGTGATCTTATCTGCATTGATAGTCACAGCGATCTATGAATTGAGACCCGAAAAAGATCTTTCTGAAAAACTTCTTCCGAAAGAATATCAGAATAAAGACACCATTTCTGAAATAGGTGATATTTCTGAAAGCAAGCCGGTTGAAAAGGTTGATAGTGTCGAAAATGTTGAGAAAGTTAAGGATGTTGAGGAAAAACTTCCGGCAGACGAGAAGTTCAAAAAAGCAAACGAATCAATTTCCGACAGCTTTAAGAAGCACGGAGCTGATGTGGTTCTCAAACCCGGGGACAAACTTGTGGAAAAAGAGAAATATCACGGAAAATATACTCTGAATGAACCCGATTTTTCTAAGCTTCATCCCCTTAACTATCAGGGACTTAAAAAGGTTTATACCTATTTCCGTCTTAAAGAATCAATGCCGGAAGTAGTTGTGAACAAACTTAACGGGGCGGCGGTCGTAATGACCGGAGCTGTTATGCCTGTCGATAAAATCCCTGAAGATGGTAATTTTACAGCTTTCTGGCTTTCAAACCCGTCCATAGTTCTTGCAGGATGTGTTTTCTGCAATCCGCCCACACTTGCTGACATAGTCTATGCTTATAAAGATAGAGGTGAAAATCCTTTCAAATTTGAAAGAGAGAAGCTTTTTAAGCAGGTAGTTCTGGTAAGAGTCACCGGACGGTTATTTTTTGGTCCTGAGACAATTAAGGATCAGACATTTCTTTTCAGTATTCTTGTAACCGATATTGAAGTGTTGAATTGATTGTATTTGAGAGATAATGATTTGAATATATTGGTTAAAAAAGTTTGGATTTTATTTTGCTTAATAGTGTGTGTGTGAAAAAAGGTTCATTTAAAGTTTGACTTTTTAAGGGGTATTTACTATTTTGGCTGGCGTTTCAAAGGAGAACGGTTTGAGAAACTTATTCATAAATGGAGGAGACATTGAAAGTATTTAAGATTTACTTTCTCTCTCTGCTGCTTATTTTCGCTTTTCCGGTTTTAGCTCAGGAGAGTGCCGGTGAAGGTGAGACCGAGCCCGGAAAATCAGTTTCGGAAGATACTGAAGAAGAGGATGTAGAGGAAGAAGAGGATGAAGCGGAGGATGAAGCAGAGGTAAAGGAAGAAAAACCTGCCGAAGCAAAGCCGGAAGAAGCGAAGCCGGAACCTGTTGCTGAAAAACCGGCAGAGGCGGTGCCGGCAGAAGTAAAGCCGGAACCTGTTGCTGAAAAACCGGGAGAAGATCCCCAACCTAAAGTGGCTGTTAAGATCGAAAGCGAATCTGAAGATGAAAAAGGCAAAGATGATGATAAAGAAAAAGAGAACAAAAAGTTCAACATCAGCGTCACCAACGGATTTTCACACGGATTTGCAAAGGAAAGAAAATCTTTTTCCTATAATCTTACACTGGGTGCTTCATATATGTTCCCGTGGCAGATAGCTTTTTCTGCAGATGTAGGTCTTAATGCTCTTTACAGATATGATCTTGACAGTGCTGTTGCAACTGAAGCCGGATATACATCTGATGAAAACATTGATTCAGGGGCATTTGACGGTACTCCGCTCAATCTTGGACTTTCAAAAGCATTTCCGATCGTCTGGGGAATCGGGGGAAATCTCGGAATAAGCGCAGGCCTTCCATTTACATCAACTGAACTCTGGGAGCAGTATGAAATCTATACAATGCTCACTGCCAGCATTGGTCTTGCAAGACCTTTTAAAGTTGGAAAGGAAACTTCTGTTATCACAGCGTTTAATTTTTCCTATACCAAAACTTTTGCAAAGAACGACTATGCAATGGATGAATACCAGAACGATATATCAAGCCCTATAAATGAACATGCTTTTGCTCTGGGTCTCAATCTGGCACTTACCTATAAAGGTTTTAAGCTTGGAGTGAATGGAGGATATTCTATCGCAAGAAATTATTCTGTCACATCAATGCCTGATGACCTTTACGGCGACGGCGATTATGCCGGTACAAAAATAGGCACCGGCACCTATCAGGATTGGAGCCATGTTTTCAGTTTCGGAGCGTCAGTTTCATATTCTATTAAGGAATGGAGTTTCGGGCTTGGCGTTAGGACAAATGCTCCCGAATACGATAGTGGTAACTATGTGGGATTTGAGACGGTTGCAGGTGATCCTGATGTTGATAACGGTTCGGCGAACTATCCGTTTAAACCGAAATATACAAGAGTTTTTGCTAATATTGGCTATTCATACAGTTTCTAATTAAGGAGGTTTTATTATGAACTGGATTAAAAGAGCATTTTCACTGCTTGTAGCTCTTGTTGTTGTAATGATAGCGGTATCATGTACAACTGAAAGAGATGCAGTGGACAAATCACCTGAACTTTCTCTGGACAAGAGATTGTTCGAAGGAGAATTTTTTCTCCGTCAAACCGTTTTTGATCTCCCTTATACTGCTGATTATGCGTTTATAGGTGAGTCAAGTGACGGTAAAATAATTAAGTGGAAAATTACCGAAAACTGGCTTGTTGCTTACAGTATCTGGGACAAATTGTCTGTAGTTGATACTAACGAAACAGTTGATGTCAACGAAACACCCGTCTATGCATATCCTATTGCTATGCATTATGACATTGTTCCAAGTGAAAATCCGACAACAGGAGAGGCGCTACCTGTTCTTTCTATCAATATGGATAGACCGTGGAATGAAAGACGCTATTTTCAGCTTGCAACAAATACAAGAAGCGGTGTAAACAACTATGAACTTAAGTATATGGCGATGACACAGGAGTGGGATGGTCCTTTTTACAGAGCCGGTCTTACTACTGGAACAGACTGGGAATTCTATGCTCATGACGGTACTTTTATAGCACCAAAGAAATATCGTGAATACACAGCTATTGCTGATGACGAAGAAAGATTTAATAAAGAGGTTGAATGGTTTCAATTCTACTCTACTGAATATTTTCAGCCTGTTAATAACTGGGACAGTATTTACACAATGGAAGATGTTGAGGAATTCATTGGAAACGAACCGGCAACAATCAAGTATAGATTCGTTTTCACAAAAGTGAACAGAGATGTTGTCGGAAAAAGAGACTATGATCTTGCTACCCGTTCATTTATGTGGAAAAAAGGTTCCAAGGACAGTGGTTTCAGACCTCTTGAATTCAGAGATGAACTTTTCCGTGAATACGGATTTTTCACAAATACTTTTAGAGGTTACGACAACTACCATGGTTACAAGGATGACAATTTTCACATTCTTGCAAACTATTGGAATATGGCATGGGCAAATGAAAAGAAAGAATGGAATTTTAAATGTGGAAACAGCGAAACATACAATGACTGCTTGAAAAAAGTGAAATATCAGCAGAAAATAGTTTTTGTTTCTTCTCCCAAAACTCCTCTAAGAATGATACCGATAAACTGTGCAATCACAAAGGATTATAATCATGCAATGCTTGCCGCAAGGTTCGCTGCAATGAATCCGGGAAGTGATACCCGTCAGTTTGAAAAGTGGTATGTTGATAATTATGATAAGGATTTCTATACTGAAATTAATGGTCAAAAAGTCCGTGATCAGTATTGGTATCTTGGAAATCTGCCGGAAGATTGGGAAGAAAAATGTTTTGTTCCAGATGAATATGCATGGATACAGAGATGGGATGGTTCATTTATTGATGAAAACACGGATGGTGCTGTTGATTCAGAAATGGAGAAAATCCTTGAAGAATATAAGAACGAAATCGTTGTGATGGTAAAAAATAATGTTGAAGCATATATTCCCGCAAGAGACGGAAAGGCGCTTTACGGCTTTGACAACTATTACAATTTGTCCGACACAAGTCGTGAAAATGC
>JAGOEX010000118.1 GCA_017997475.1 bacterium | reverse complement strand
GAGCCAATTGCAAAACTATTTTCGTAAAAAAGTACAGGATGTCAACTTCTGAAAAGTTAAGCCACAAGGTGCGAATTTTCTGCTGATTTTGCGGAACAAAAAAAAAGCAGATAACATGTTGAAATAATTAAGAAAAAACTTGCAAATCAAAAAGAATGCGGTATTCTCGTAACTGACTATAATCACCGAGGAATACCGCAATGAGAGTTTCGACATTTTTGGGATTTACGCAAGAAAAGTTTGAATTTATTTTCAATGGTCGCAGGTTTAGTGAAAAAGGTGCTGAAATTGCTGCGATTTTTGAAACGCTTCCGCTTTGGCGGTTTATTCCGTCACCGGCATATACGGGAAGACCCCGGCAAAGCCGTTTCTGCATTCTGAAATCTTTTCTGCTCAAGAGTGCGTTGAATATCATGGAAAACAAGAAGCTGCGTGAAACACTTCTGGGTAACGATGAGCTGAGGAAACTGTGCGGCTGGGATGAAGCTCACGATGTTCCTTCTGAATCGACATTTTCGAGAGCATTCAGAGATTTTGCTCAAATGAATGTTGCACAACACATTCACGAATATCTTGTGAAGGCGGCATTTAACGACAGGATTATCATGCACATATCCCGTGATGCTACGGCTGTTCCTGCCAGAGAAAGAAGCGAGAGGAAGATTAAAAAGAAGAAGATTAAGGGGAAAAGAGGTCGCCCGAAGAAAGGGACACCGCCGAAACCAAAAGAGTTGACAAGGCTTCAGAAACAGCTTGATCAGAGTCTCGATGAAATGGTTTCCGAACTGCCTTTAAAGTGTGACAGCGGCAGCAAGATAAACAGTCAGGGAAATCCTGAACACTGGCGTGGATACAAGCTTCACGCAGACTTCAGCGATGAAGGGATTCCTGTCAGTTTCATGGTGACGGCAGCTTCCGTTCATGATTCTCAGGCTGCAATACTGCTAACGCGAATGAGCAGCAGTAAAGCGACATATCTTTATGAACTGATGGATGCCGGCTATGACATGGATGAGATCAAGGCCGTATCAAAGGATTGTAATCATGCTCCCATAATCAAACCCAACAACCGCAGAAGCAAAGTTAAAAGAGAGCTAGACCCTGCATCAGCACGGAGATACTGGAACAGAACAACGGCGGAAAGAGGGTTTTCCGAACTGAAAGACAATTACGGAATAGAAAAAAGCAGGTTCAGAGGTCACGCAAAAATTACAGCACACATCGGATTTTCAATGATTATACTGACAATAAGAAAAATCTTTCAGTTCGGGTACAAACTCGAAACAGCAAAGCAGGAAAATGCGGCATGAACAGAGAAAACAATCGGAAAAGATACGCAAATCACAGTAAAAACAGGGTGATCAGCCACATGTCTGAATGACAGAAAACATAATCCGGTTCATCAACTGAACCTGAAACAAATTTTTAAGACTCTCTCAGAAATACGAGTCAGACACTTTTCAGATATTCAGGAGTTTTGCAATCGGCTCATAACAGTTTGGATTTATTTCAAAAACTAATTTGAGTAGGCGTAATCTGAATTGCCTCTCAACGGACTTATATTTTTAAGAATTGTCACATCTCTGATAATCTTGAATCTCATGTTTCTCTATTGTTCCAAAACAACAACAACAATGCATTCTATAATGACTTAAAAAAGTTTCAAGAAAAAACAAATATGTGTATATTGCAGTTGAATTTCTTGGGAGACGGCATGAAAATCGATCTGATCTCAATACACATAAAAAAATCGCCTCAGGCAATGGCTCTGGGGACGGCAATGATAAAAGCAGCAATTGATTCCACAAGTGAATTGAAAGACCTGCTCAATGTTTCATGCTTTGATTATTATCTGGATCAACACATTGATATTATTGCTGATTCTATTTTAATTCGCAAGCCAGACGCAGTAGGGTTTTCAACGTATTTATGGAATACAGCTCATGTAATGAAAATTGCCGGAATAATTAAGGACAGATCTCCTGAAACATACCTTTTTGCAGGAGGCGCAGAGCCATCATCATCACCAGAAAAGCTAATAAATTCAGGGCTTTTTGATTTTGTCATTAAAGGAGAAGGTGAACTTGCAACTGTCGAAGCAATCGGCAGAATTTTTAATAACAAACCACTTGAACAGTCTATTTTCAGTGTTCCGGTTGCTGACATAAATGAACTTCCCTCCCCGTTCCTGAACGGAACTGTCAAGCTTGAAAACAACGGCGGAGTTTTATGGGAACTATCGAGAGGATGTCCTTTCAAATGTGATTTCTGTTTTGAATCACGAGGCGTTTCCAATGTAAGAACATTTTCACTTGAAAGGATTAAAGCAGAGCTGGAACTGTTTGAAAAACATAATATTTCTCAGGTCTTTGTCCTTGATCCCACTTTCAACAAAAATAGAGAACGGGCAAAAAAGATCCTGAAAATGATCGCTCAAACCGCCCCTGAAATACACTTTACTTTTGAAGTCAGAACAGAATTTTTAGATCGTGAAATGGCAAAACTTTTCAAATCGGTCAACTGCGGTCTTCAGATAGGGCTTCAAAGTTCTGACCCGGCAGTTCTGTCCAATGTAAACAGATTCATAAATCCTTCAAATTTCAAAGAAAAGATCAAAATACTCAATTCTGAAAATATCGTTTTCGGACTTGATCTCATCTACGGGCTTCCCGGTGACACTCTTGCCGGGTTTAAAAAAAGCATTGATTTTGCAGTTTCACTTCAACCTAACAATCTTGATATTTTTCCTCTTGCGATATTTCCAGGCACTGTAATTCACGAAAAAGCGGATTCTTTCGGTATAAACTTTTCTCAATCGGCTCCCTACACCGTTATATCAACTCCCTCATTTTCAAAAGAAGATATTGAAGCCGCTGCCGTTATCACCGATGGCTGCAATGTTTTCTATAATCAGGGAAAATCTGTCGGATGGCTGTTCATGATACTGGAAACATTAAAGATTTCAGGATCGGACTTTTTTGAAGAATTTGCCTCCTTTCTATCCTATCGTGACCGTTTAGATATTGAGAAACTGCAACTTGATTTCGTGAAAAAGCTTTTTGAAAGTCACAATTTGATCACTCTTTACAAACCGATGGAAAACATTATCCGGCTTAACCATTCTCTCGACAGGTCTCTTGAGGCAGGATTTGCAACTTTGAAAGAAAAAAGCACAAAACCACCGCAGAATCAGATACTTGCTGCTTCAAAAGGAACATTTCTCATAACTCTTGATTATGATCCCGATGATCTCTTAAATATCGGACACATGACACTGAAAGACTTCGTGAAACATTTCAGACCGCAAAAAACAGAAGTCGTGACTTATAATTCAAACGGCGAAAGCATTTTCACAGCACTTGACCCGAAGTGGGCACGGCTTTTGAGAAAATTCAATGGAGAAAACACACTTTCCCGGGTTATTGAAGCTTTAAAACTCCAATACAAAGGTGAAGTTGCTGAATTTATCGAATTTTGCATTTCATCAGGAATTCTGGAATCTTCTTAAAAAAAAAGAACCGGCTGACTTGCATCAGCCGGCAATGTGTGATCAACCCATCCAGATACGAGGCGACTGAATAAAAACTGTGGATGTTTTTCAGCCATCTCAATTATTAGACTGAGTTGTCAATTATTGGTTACAGAAAAAAGATCATTTTATTAAGCTGAACTCGAAACCACCGAAAAACATTGGGATAAATTTACCTTCCTCAAAACTCGAATCTTTAAAAATACTGTAATTAACCCCTGCCCCGGCACTTATCGCAAACCAGCTTAAGACACTGTAACTGAGCCCTGCCCTTAAACCGAGAGCATAATCGTTTATTGCCGCATTATCACCAAAATCCCAAACTTTTTCATATCCCAGATCTGCAGTTATGGAAAAATCACTTATTCTGTAAAATCCGCCGGCAGTCACTCCAAGCGAAAGAGGACGAGCCGCAATTGTGCTGAAGTCAGTGCCGACAGAAAGAACTGAATAGACATTCCAGTAACTTACCTTGACTCCGGTGTTTATCATCGCATTGTATCCGTCTCCTCCGTGACTCCATAAAAGAAGATCTATCGGGAACATGAACGGTTCTTCGTTTTGAGCAAGCGCAGCATCTTCTTTTTGAACAGGATCTTTTTGCTGAACTTCAACAAATTTTCCTTCTTCGGTTACTCTGATGTTTTCCCCGTAATATTTTCCCCACTCAGGACTGTTCTTTCCATATTCTTCAATATTTTCATCAGGTTCTGAATTTTCAACTGTGTTTTCTGGCACATTTTCAGCATCCTGACGGTCATCAGCCGTTACATCATTTTTTACCGGTTTTTCCTCTTTCTTTACTATTTCTTTCTTCTGCTCCTCTTTTCTGTCATTATCAACTTCTTCTTCTTTTTTCTTTTTCTGTTGAGGGCCGAATATCCCTTCCTCCCAGTTCACAACATTTTCACCGTCTTCAACTTCAACCGCACCCGTAAAGGGATCATTTGATTCAGAAAAAACGAATGGAGAAACTGCAAGAATTGATATAAAAACAATTTTTAAAAGACATTTTTTTAAGGTCATCTAGTTATCCGTCAAGACAACAAACATTGAAACAACAGTATCTGATTCGCGAGCTTCAAGAACTATTTCCTGGGTATGCCGGAACTTTCCTGAAACCGCTTTTGCAACGATCTTCATTTTCCCGAAACGGTCTGTCTTTACAACAAAAGGTATCGAATTTACTCCTTTTTTGAGCTCACCTGTCCATTCATGGTTTTTTCTGCTCTTTATTTCAGGATTGTCAGAATGGAACGAAATCCCTTCGTCAAGATCAAGTGAAAATTTAACATTTCTAAGATCATCAGCGGCATTGTAGACAAGTTTTATCGTCACAGGTCTGCCACCGGCAACAGTTGACTCGTGTATGAGATGCCTTTCAATATTACCGGAATTATTCTTAAAAACGGCAAAAGAAATAGAACAGATAATTGCAAAGACAGCTGCAACAGCAAGAACAGGCCTTATAAAGTATCTGATTTTGTTGCTTTTCTTTGCTGAAGCAGAATTTAATTTATTATGGAGGGCTGCTTTTACATGAAGCGGAACTGTTATTTTTTCCTTTTTCCCGGCCGCAATAAGTTCACTTAGTATTTTTTCAGATCTTTCAGTCACAGTTTGAACTCCTTATTCCCAACCACTCCGATAATTAAGACACCGTTATCTTGTTGGAAGTTACACATCATTTAAAGTATTCCATGTTATTTTCTATCAACTGTTCAAGCCGGGCTCGTGCCCTGTGAAGCCGGACTTTAAGAAGATTCTTATCAATTTCAAGGAGTTGCGCAGCTTCATCATGATCCATTTCCTGAAGATCGACGAGCGTAATAACTTCAGAATATGATACAGGAAGGAACGAAATAAGTTTTCTAAGCATTACCGCCCTGTCATCAGATATAAGCGACATATCCTGCTTTTCATCAAAAGAGGGCTCAAAACCTTCAAGATCTTCAATACTCAGGTCTCCGCATTTTCTTTCTGATTTAAGATAATCGAAATAGGCATTCCTGATTATTTTCCAAAGCCATGTTGAAAAAGAGGACTTGAAAGAGAATTTTCCAATGTTCAGATATGCTTTAATTACCGCTTCCTGATAAATGTCCTCGGCAGCGCTTCTGTTCCCTCCGCTTATTGAAAGAGCAAATGAAAACACTTTATCTTCAACACTTTCAAGTAGTTCCTCAAATGACCTGACATCACCCAGGGCCGCATTTTCTATTAATTTTCTTTCTTTTGAAGCTGTCATTTTAAGGATTTCTGATGTTCATTCCTGTATGCTCTTTTATGAGCCCGACGACCTTGCTCTTTGTATCACGGAGATACCACTTTTTCTGCTCAAAAGGCATGAAAGAGCTTTTTATCCCGTTTATGACAAGGTCAAGAATGTTCTGGCATGTAAGGTTGAAAGTGTTGTAGATCAGCTCATATTCCTTTGACATTGTTGTGTCGGTTATCAGCCGGTTGTCGGTATTTATCGTAGCCCTGATACCAAGATCGAGATAAAATTTGAGAGGATGCGATTTTATGTTCCTTACCGCTCCGGTCTGGACATTGCTTGAAGGGCACAGTTCAAGAGGTATCCTGTGGTCATTGACATAGTTGAGCAGATCGCCGTCCTCTCTGAGCCGGACACCGTGACCGATCCTGTGTGCCCCGCAGTAATGAAGTGCCTGATGAATGCTCTCGGGTCCGTATGCCTCTCCGGCGTGTATTGTCACATTGACATTGTTTGAAAGGATGAGTGAAAATGCTTCAAGATGATCTCTTGCCGGATAGTTGTATTCAGCACCTGCAAGATCAAATCCGACAACACCTCTGTTCTTGAAAGCTACAGCAAGTTCGGCCATTCTGAGACTCACTTCAGGAGAGATATTCCTTATTCCGCAGATGATGACTCCGCTGTTGACCTTGAAATCACGCTGTCCCGCCTTCAGCCCTTCGACAACAGATTCAACAATTGCAGGAAGAGGAAGGCCCAGGTTAGTGTGAAGCACAGGCGAGTAACGAACTTCAAAATATTCGATGTTCTCACTAGCGCAGTCTTCACAAAGTTCATAAGCCGCCCTGTAAAGCCCTTCCCGTGTCTGGAGAACTTTCAAAGTAATATCAAACCCTTTGAGATAATCATTCAGTGATTTATGGGTTTTGCCAGGACCGATGAGCGCTTTCAGTTCTTCAACATTTGAAGCCCCGAGCTCTATCTTTTCCTTTTTTGCAAGCTCGAGTATCGTTTCAAGACGGAGCGATCCGTCAAGATGGACATGAAGATCAGTTTTAGGAAGTATCCGGAAAAATTCAGAGGTAAGCTTTTCTGTGCATTTGAGTCCTGAATCCCCTTTTTTGCTTAGTTCAGAACTTTGCACTCGATGATCTCCATGTTGAACATATTGGCGACACCTTCCACCCTGAGTTCTTCACCGACTCTTATATTGTGGGTGAATATTGTGACTCTTCCCTTGTTGGAATAGGGCTCCTGAACATAGCAGATCTCTTTTATCAATTCTTCTTCAAGAGTCACTTCTGCACGGTATATCTTGTCGTTGTTGAGATAATAGGTTTCAGATTTTGCGATCGATGAACCCTCAAGCTGGAGAATGTAATATGTGACCTTCCCCTCTTCGCTGGTATTTGCCGGATCATCGGCAAAAAATATCTGGATTATCGGAACTTCGTGTCCTGAACTGATCTTGATCGATTTTTTTATCGCCCACATCGCTGAATTTATTGAGATACTGTTGTTTTCAAGGTCAAGATATGTCAGATTGCCTGATCCGTACTGAATATTTTCCGCCGCCGCATTTCCGTCATTTATAACGCCCAGAAAACTGAACCGCACATCCCACACTTCGTTTTCAGGATCATCGTCACTGACCCCTGTTTCATCAGGATAATCCTTGTAATAAGATTCGCTGTCGGTCAGATAGCTCGGATTGCTGTACTTATCTGTCGTCTCCTGAATGCATGACAACATGAAAAGCACCGGTAAAATCATGAAAACAAATTTAATATTCATCGCTGACTCCAAATGTCCCGAACATAAAACAGAGCATTATACCACAAACTTGAAACCTATCAATATTTTGTTTGAAGGATCAGATTTTGAAATTATTCCTTCGTCTCAACGGTATAAAAAGCACTGACTTTCTTTTCTTCACCGTTCTCGGTCCAGATCAATTCTGCACCAAATACATCTAAGGTTTCATTTAACCACCCAGACATTGATTTTCCATCTTTTTTTGAAAAAATATCTAGGTATTTTGATTTAATATCAACATCGTACATACTAATAAAACCCCATGATACTGAATCAAAAAAAGTGTCGGTATGAAACCTCAATCCCAGAGGACCGGGAATACAATCTTCATTTGAATCCGGAGGAGTTCCGAATGAACAAAATGTCATTTCACCGAACTCTATGGTTTCAGGAACAAAATCAGGACATTCAACAGCTTCATCTCCTCCTGTTTCAGTATTCTCCTGAAAACAATCAGAGTTCTTTATAAATTTCATTTTCTGAATAGTTGAAATCAATTCCTCAATATCAATATCCCAGTAATCATCAATGTTTCCACATCTTGTTCCTGCACTGTATTTGAGTTCCATCCTGTTGTCTTCAACCTGAGAAGTTTCACCCCATGACAAGTCAGTACATGCAGGTGCTTTGCAGCCATTAAAAAACATGAAAATCATCAATGCCCAAAACAGCAATATTATTTTATTCATCTTTATCCTCCATTGGAACAATTATGAATGTTTTCTTACTTTCACTTTTTGTAATCCTTGCCAAAACAAATTCATTTGAGTTCTCGTTTAGAACATACATTACTTGCCCTTTTTCAGCTTCTTCGATTGTAACA
>JAGOEX010000117.1 GCA_017997475.1 bacterium | reverse complement strand
GATTCGATCAATCCGTCATACAGGGAGAAAATATACTCGATAAATGATACAGTGGGGGTTTTCGGGCTCTACATCACTTTGAAAGAGAACAGTTTTGAATACAGAAATTCAAATTATTACTGCTACTCTGAAGAAAGTGCTTGGACTTCTGACTGGAAAAAATCGTATATGTTCATAACTCCCGCCATTTCAAAAAGTGAAAAATATGCCGATTCCGCAATAGCCCTTTCATATATGGATATAAACGAAGTTGCAAAATGGAAAGACTCAAAATATTTAAAAAGAGGCAGTGATTATGAGGAGTTCAAGCAAGTCAGAGCTGAGATACTTTTAGATCAGATCTCCAGGAAATTCCCAGGATTCAGATCACACGTTGAAAAAGTATATTCATCCACGCCGCTCACTTTCAGGGATTATGTCGGGGCAAGGAACGGAGCTCTTTACGGAGTTTTAAGGGACTGCAATGAGCCGCACAAATCTTTCATTTCGCCCAAAACGAGGGTGAAAAACCTCTACTTAAGCGGTCAGAACATAATTCTTCACGGAATTCTCGGAGTTACGATAGGTTCGATCCTCACTTGCGGATCAATTCTCGGATTTGACTATCTTCTTGGGAAAATAAAGGATGAGCTTTAAAAGATTTTTCATTTTTTCAGCACTTTTTGTCCCTGTCGCTCTTATCCTTACCTTTACTTTTTTAAGCCATCCGTCAATTCCTCAAAATGTCAGCAGTGTTGAGATACCGGAAGAAGTACCTGAAAACATTGAAGGAACTCTTTTTAAAATTGGAGAAAGCTCGTTTAGGAGATCAAGCAGCGGCCTGTATGAACTTTATGTTGAAGGGGATCCGGTCAAGATCGGGATATATCAGGGACGGCTCACACAGGACCTGATCAAAAAGCAGGAGACGATATTTGTTGATATGCTTAACCGGTTCGTCCCGGGTAAGTATTCAAGATTTATGATAAAAAAGTTCATTTATATGTTCAATAAGCAGATGCAGGAACATGTCCCGCAGGAATATTTAAAGGAAATTTACGCCCTTTCGAGGGTGATGGAAGATGATTTCGGCGGTATGGGTGACAATTATTTCAGAGTTCTCAACTATCACGCCGCTCACGATATCGGACACATGGTGACAAATCTCAACCTTGTCGGATGCACAGCTTTTTCAGTTAAAGGAACTAAAAGCGAAAACAGTGATCTGATAACAGGAAGAAATTTTGATTTTTTCATTGGAGACAGATTTGCCAAAGACAAAATTGTTTCATTTGTAAAACCTGACAACGGTTTTCCCTTTGTAACGGTTTCCTGGGGAGGAATGACAGGGGTTATATCGGGAATGAATTTAAGGGGTTTAAGCATAACTCTCAATGCGGCGGAAAGTACAGTTCCGTTAAATACTGCAACTCCTGTGGTTCTTGTCGCCCGCGAGATGCTCCAGTATGCAGACACAATTGAAAAAGCATATGAAATTGCAAGATCAAGGGACATTTTTGTAAGTCAGATATTTTTCATAAGTTCCGCAATTGACAACAAGTCGGCAGTAATTGAAAAAACTCCTGAAACAACTGAGATCTTTTATTCAGAAAACGATGAGATTGCTGTGACAAATCATTTTACCGGAAAATTGAAAGGAAGCGAAAAGCATAAAAATCCTGAAAGTTTGAGAAATTCTCAAAAACGGCTTGAGCGGGTATATGAACTTATTGAAAAAGAAAAACCGCTTAATATTGAGAAAACAGTAAAAATATTAAGAGATACAAAAGGTTATGGCGACAAACAAGTTGAGCCGGGAAGTGAAACTGCAATAAACCAGTATGTCGCCCACCATTCGGTTGTTTTCAATAACACGAAAAAAATAATGTTCATTTCCACTTCTCCATGGCAGTTCGGCGAGTTCAGGGCTTATGAACTGGAAAAGGTTTTCAATGAATTTTCCAAACTTCGTAATGATGTTGAGATATCAGATGAAGAATTGACAATACCGGCAGATGAATTTATGAAAAGTGAAGAATTTCAAAGAGTTAAAAAGTCCAGAGATGACGGGACATTTAAAAAGGATGATATCCGTTTTTCAAAGGACGGACTGAATATGTGAGGGAGAAAAATGGTAAAAAAGATCGCTGATGCAAATTTTCTCAAAACACTTGATTACTGTATGAAACGCTCAAAGTTCTACCAGAGACATTTCAGAAATGTAGATCTTTCAAAAATAAAAGGGATAGATGACATATCAAAACTCCCTTTTACAACAAAAGATGATATTGCCGAGTTTTCTGAAGATTTTCAGTGTGTTGCCGATAAAGAGATAGTTGAGATCGCAACAACGAGTGGTTCAACCGGCAGACCGCTGATGCTTAAATACACAAAAAAAGATCTTGAGCGGCTTGCTTTTAACGAGCATCTCGCCTTTCACAACGCCGGACTTGACGAAAACGACAAAGTTCTCATAAGTGTCACGATCGACAAGTGTTTCATTGCAGGACTTGCATATTATATCGGGCTTAATTCGATCGGTGCGGCAAGTGTGAGGGTCGGACCGAGATCACCCGAACTTCTTATAAAAATGGCGGAAGTGACTTCTCCCACAGCGATCATCGGTGTTCCCACCTATCTTGACAAGGTTTTTGACATTGCCGCGGAAGAAGGGAATGAATCGGTTTTTAAAACAGTAAAAAAAATTATCTGCATAGGCGAACCGGTGAAAGAAAAAGACATGTCGCTCAACGCGATAGGAAAACGGCTGAATCAGAAATACAAGGCCGGAATATTTTCAACTTACGGAATAACTGAACTCGCCATCTCATTTTGTGAATGCCGTCTTTCAAAGGGGGGACACATTCATCCCGAGCTGATACACGCAGAAATAGTTGATGATGAAGGAAACCCTGTTCCTGACGGGGTTGAAGGAGAGGTCGTTGCAACAACTTTCAATGTCGAAGGGATGCCTCTTATCAGATTTAAAACAGGGGACATCTCTTTTATTGTGGACGACGGACTTTGCGGCTGCGGACTTAAGTCAAAACGACTTGGACCTGTTACGGGAAGGAAGAAGCAGAAGCTCAAGATAAAAGGAACTTCGGTTTATCCTCAGATGATAATAAATGTCATGGAAGAGATCGATTATGTTGATAATTTTGTTCTTATTGCTACAAGCGACACAACCCTTTCAGACCATCTTGAAGTGAGATGTTCGCTTAAGCCGGGAATTTCTGACAGAACAAAGGATATCATGGCAAAGCTCAAGGGAAATCTGAAAGTGACACCTAAAGTTGTGCTTGATTCAAATGCGAATATTGACCTTATTCAGTCATCAGTTTCAAAGAGGAAAAAAACAAAATTTGTTGACAGAAGATGAAATTAAAACCGGAGAAACAGATGAAAGTTCTTAAAACCGTTGATGAAATGAGGTCGTTTAGAAAAGATTCTGCAGGGGGTCTCGGTTTTGTTCCGACAATGGGTGCTCTCCATGAAGGGCACTGCGAACTCATAAAAAGAAGTGCTTCAGAATGTGAAAGAACTGTGGTGAGCATTTTTGTAAATCCGACACAGTTCGGTCCGAACGAAGATTTCAAAAAATATCCAAGAACCCTTGATGAAGATCTTAAAAAATGTGAGATCTCAGGAGCTGATGCGGTCTTTGTTCCGGAAGTGAACACGATATATGGTGAGTCGGCTCCTCTCATAACTTTGAAAGCAGGCGGAGAGATGACATCTGTTCTTTGCGGAAAAAGCAGGCCGGGACATTTTGACGGAGTTGTTCAGGTTGTGTCCATTCTTTTTAATATCGTTCAGCCAGACATCTCTTTTTTCGGTGAAAAGGATTTTCAGCAGCTTGCAGTAATAAGAAAAATGGTGTCAGACCTCCATTTTCCTGTTGAAATAAAGGGAGTTGCAACAGTAAGAGAATCTGACGGACTTGCAAAAAGTTCAAGGAATCGTTATCTCAGTGAAAAGGAAAGAGTGTTGGCCTCCAATATTTTTAAAGTTCTCGAATCATTAAGCCAGAAAGCTGAATCGGCAAGGTTTGACCGTCTTGCCATACCTGTTGAATTTGCTGAAGAAGAAGCAAAAAAACGACTTGAATCACTCGTGGCTGGGATAAAGATAGACTACTTTGAAATAAGAAACAGCAGCGACCTTTCAAAAACCCGGTTTCTTGGAAAGGATTCAAGGGTTTTTGTAGCGGCGTATATCGGAACAACCCGTCTGATAGATAATCTTTTTATCGGAGAATAAAGTGGTCAGATTTTCGGAAAGCATAACAAAAGCAGGGACATATCCTTTTAAAAAAGTTACAGATCTTAAAAACGGACTTATAAAAAAAGGGGTGAAAGTCATTGATCTGGGCATGGGGGACACAACTCTTCCGGCACCTGAAATTGCGATCGAAGCAGTGCAAAAAGCTGTTGCCGACCCTGCAAATCATCATTACAACTTCTATAACGGGTATCCTTTTTTCAGGGAGGCCGCATCAAGCTGGATGGAAAGAAAACACGGCGTGAAACTTGATCCTGAAAAAGAAATAACTGCGGTAATAGGGACAAAAGAAGCCCTTTTCAGAATGCCTTCCGCTTTCATTGATCCGGGCGACATTGCAATAATTCCTGATCCCTCGTATCCCGCACTTGAATCGGGAACTTTGTCAGCAGGCGGCGGTGTCCATTTTGTACCGCTTAGACATCAGAACGGATTCATGATAGATTTTTGTGAAATACCTGAAAACATTAAGCAGAAAGCAAAGTTCATTTATATCAATTATCCGAACAATCCGACATCTGCGGTAATGACAGATGCGTTTGCAAAAGAGCTTCTTGAGCAGGCACACAAATATGACTGGGCGATACTTTCAGACATGGCTTATTCAGAGGTCTATGAAAACAGAAGGAATGTTTCTCTGCTGGAATTTGAAGGGGCGAAAGAAAGGGTGATAGAGTTTCATTCACTTTCAAAGACTTTCAGCATGACAGGTTTCCGGATAGGGTTCGCCTGCGGAAATGGAGAGATGATCTCTTCTCTAGTCAAGATCAAGTCTATCCGCGGGTCATCACCTTTCCAGCCGGTCCAGGCGGCAGGTGCGGCAGTGATGGAAAACGGAGATGAATATCTTTTGACAATGAGGGATTTCTACAAAAAAAACAGAATGTTGTTAAAATCAATATTTGCAAAAAAAGGTCTTGAAATTTTTAATTCAGAGAGTACATTTTATGTGTGGGCGAAAGTCCCCGGTTCAATGACATCCCTTGAATACAGTACTCTGCTTGTTGAAAAATACGGCTCGGTTGTGACACCCGGTTCAATACTGGGAGCAAGCGGTGAAGGGTGGTTCAGGGCATGTTTTGCGTGCCGGACGGAGGACCTTCTCGAATTTGAAAGGAGATTTATTTGAAGATGAAATATCTGCTCTCGATCGGTTCAAATATCGGTTGCGGGATGAAAAATCTTAAACAGGCGGTGATGATGCTTGAAGAGAGATCTATCTTCGTCGATGAATGCTCAAGCGTCTACTGCTCTTCTCCCGTTGACTATCTATCACAGGCCGATTTCATGAATGTTTCAGTGATTGCCGAGACGGAATTCTCTCCGGAAGATCTTCTTAAAAAACTGAAAGAGGTTGAAAACGAAATGGGAAGGGTCAAGACAATTGAAAAAGGTCCGCGTAACATTGATCTTGACATTGTTTTCTGGGAAAAAGGTTCTCACAGTTCAAAAAATCTTACGATACCTCACAAGGAAGCAGTAAAAAGGCTTTTTGTGATTTTTCCCACACTTGAAATAATTGAAAATTCTGAACATTTCGAAAATGAAAAGAGAGAACTTCAGACAGTTCTTGAAGTGGAAAAGGACCGTTTTACAGGACAGAGGATAGAAAAGCTCTGCCCGTTCATTATGGAGAATGTGACATATGGCTGGAAAGATAGTTGACCGTTTTCTTGATAAGGTTCCGTTTTCAAACGAGATAATTGATGTTCTGAAAGATCATATCGATCTCAAGTTCACAAAACAGCTTGCAATAGAAATAGTTCATCAGGTTTCCGGACAGGGAGACAAACTGAAAAAAGAGATCGCTTCGATAATTTCAAAAGAGATACAGAGGGAATTTAACAGGGTTGACAAGTCGGAAATCCTTCAGAAAGCACTTGAAGGTCTTGAAATAACGATAAGTTTCAAGAAAAAGTGATCAGCTTTCCTCTATCGGGATGAATCCGTGACCGTATATCTGATTTGTATCAAAAACAGAAATGAACGCTTCACTGTCAACATCTTTGACAAAATCCTGCAGAGCGGCAAGTTCGCGACGGCTTAAAGCAGTGAAAACTATCTTTTTCTCAGATTTTTCATACATTCCCTGACCATAGAAGTAAGTGCCTCCGCGGTTAAGTTTTTTGAGAATGAACTCGCGCACTTCTTCATGTTTATCAGTAATCACGAAAACAGCTTTCCGGTTGTTGCTTCCAAGGAGAACTCCGTCAAGAACTTTGCCTGTGATATAAATTGTGATCAGAGCATAGAGAGCAAGCGAGACATCTTTAAAAGCGATGACACCCACTGAAACGACAAGGGAATCAATGATTATAAGAAGCTGACCCACAGGCATTTTGGTATATTTATTGGTTATCTGGGCGATTATGTCGCTTCCGCCCGTTGTCGCCTTTGACTTGAATATCAATGCAAGTCCCGTTCCGATCATTACCCCTGCTACAATGCTTGCGAGCATTTTGTCTTCGACCGGCGTTCCCCAGTTGAGTGAATTGAAAACATCAATAAAAACAGAGGTCAGTATCGTTCCCACAAAAGTTTTTACACCGAATCTCGGGCCGAGAATGTATATTCCTGCAATGAAAAGGGGAATGTTAAATATCAATCCGACCGTACCTGTCGGGAGCCCGAAAGTATGGTGGATGACGATCGCAGTGCCGTAAACACCACCGGGAACGATCTTGTGCGGATCGGCAAAAAACGAATAACCTGCCGACATTATTGCCGAACCTAGAACAATTAGAAAATACGACCTGAACCATCTTGCAGAATAAAGACGGTCAGTGAAGAACCGCTCTTTTCCTGAAAAAAACATGACTTTCTCCATCGATCTGAAAATAACGAGTGAACGCCGCCTCTATATACACAGAGAAAAATTAGTGTCAAGAGATATCGGTTTGTGATGCGGTATGTTAATGATAGGAAACCGTTATGTGCCCGTTTGAGGAATAGCTTTTATTCCGTCGCTCTTTTCACGGCTTTTTTCAACTGTTCCATCGTCGGAAGTTTCGGTTGATATGTAGCGATAAATATTTTTTCCTCAAGTCCGCCAAGAGCATATTGGGCTTCTTCAATTCCGGCTTCTGAGCAGATAATAAGTCCAATGGTCTCTTTTTCATGCTCATACTGGCGATTAATTCTAAAATAACTGACATATTTATTCATCTGTCCAACATCTCTTGCATCAAGTTTCCTTGTTTTAAGTTCAACCAGAATGTTGCAGGGGATCCCTTTGTGATAAAGAAGAATGTCAATAAAATGAGTTGTTCCGTCAATTTTAACAGGAACTTGTCTGCCGGCAAAACAGAAATCGATGCCGAGCTCGTTTAAAAATGTTTCGATATTGCTTATCAAACTGTTTTCAAACTCTTTTTCGTTTAAATAATTTCTTATAAACCCGAGGTCATAGCTTCCTTTGAAAATATCAAGAGCATCAGCTTTTGGAAGGAGTTTTCTTTTTTGAGACACTCCAATCTCTTCCCGTGCTGAATTTTCATAAAGCTGACAGTTTATTTTATCCTTAAGCTCCCGAACGCTCCATGAAAAATCAACGGCTTTCTGCTGATAGAAATTTCTTTTTTCGGGATTTTCGATTTTGATCAAATGTCCATAATGACTCCAACTCAATTCTCCACACACTGTGTGGAAAATCGGGTAAGCTTTATAAAACCTAATTATTTCATAGAGTAAGCTTTCCCCTATGTTCGTATCCATACTCAGATTTTTGACAAGCAACTGTCCGTAATCAGCTCTTTCCTTATTCTCAATTTCCTCTCTCACAATTCTTTCGCCGATCTGCCAGTATGTCTGAACCTTAATGTTGTCAACAGCTTTATAAGCTCTTGCCAGACCTTTGCTTAATTTATATCGTCACTTGATTAATTTTGGAATTTGATATAATCTAACCCGTTAATTATTTGAATTTTTGGGGTTTTATGAAGGTTGCGATTCTGATTTTCATACTTTTTCTTCTTTCCTGCAATTCGTCAGAAAAGAAAAGCAATGATAATAAAAATCTGCTGGACGAAGATAACGAACTAGTTGATGATTCAGATAACTGCATTAAGTTTACTGACTTTTACGCAAATGGCGCAGGGAATGAAAGCTGTCCATGCCAGAATGATGTTGATAGAATAAAAAGAGAATTTAGTTCCGGCTCAGCAACAGCAGAAGGATTTGTTTTGAAAATTGATGAAATAATGATAAGAGAAGAAGACAATGAAGTTATTCCGAGAGGTGAATGCG
>JAGOEX010000116.1 GCA_017997475.1 bacterium | reverse complement strand
TTACTTTGAGAAGGTTGCCGCCATGAAAATTCAAAATTCATTAAACTCTTTTTCCCATGATGAAAGAATGGCCAGTATTTCAGAAAAAGTTATCGGCTTAACAAAAAACATTTCTTCCATTCTCTTATAATCTTCTTCAAGTGCTTTTAATCTTTGACTATTTGGCAAAACATGCAGCGTGCCTTTTTTGGCTTCATCATATTTTGCCCAGCCACTTTGAAAAAATATTTTCTTGTGTTCCGCAACTTTTTCAAGAAGCCCTTCGTCAATTTTCACCCCTTTTTGCATGAGCATCGCCATATCATAGTAATGACGGGATAACCTTGACGGCATAGTTTTCTCAACTGGTCTATGATATTCGGCATGAAGCAGCGTTGCTTTTTCAAAAAAAGTTCTTTGTATTGACAAAACCTTTACTTTCGTTGACGGGTTTTTAAATGGTTGCGGATATTGTTGAGCAACATAGGAAATTACGCTGTGTATTTCACTTGGCCAATGATCAGATCGTGCACCCATTTCGATTTTTACTGCCGGTCTGATATAACCACTTTTCATGTTGATCAGCACAGACGGATATTTAAAAGATAGTGTCTGTCCATCCGGATCTGAATCGTCTTTTTCAAGTACCCAGTCTCTATTCGGAACATCTTTCCCGATTGCTTCAGATAAAAGCGGCTGAATTTCTTCATTAATTTTTACTCTGCACAAATCAGCCAGTTTAGAAAGCCGTCTTTGTTTTTCTTTCGTTCCGATACCTGTTTCAGCAGGATCGTGTCCTTCACTATTCAAACTTTTCCTGTCTATTGAAATATCAATGTCCTCAGAAAACCGTTGAATTATGTCATATATCTTTGAAAGTGTCGTTCCTCCCTTAAATATTAGGGTTTCTCCAATAAGCGGCAGTGAAAATAGTTTGTGAAGTGTGTAGCAAACCCAGAAATCTTTTTCAATTATCAAGGGAGACACTTTCATTGAAGAAGCTACCTGTTCAAAATAGAGTTTTCTTTCTTCAGAACTCAATAAAATAAAATTTATCATTTCACCTCTTCAGCTATTTTTCTTATTATTTTACCTATCCATGAAGGAGCGAATACTAAATCCTTCAATAACTGTTCTTTGTCTGTTTCATTTAAAGTTTCTGTCAACATTTGAATAATTGAAGGATCGACATGATCTTTTCCTATGTATTTCAATGCCTGGATAACCAGTCCGCTTATCCTCCCGGCTGTGGCCATATTTTTGGGAGTTGTGCGACGGAGAGTTATTGTATGACCTCCGACTTTGACAGAACGGGATGCCCCGTCAGTAAGAAATATGATTTGAGCAGGGACTTGTGTTGAAAGACCGAGAAGATTTGTCGCATAAGCTCCTGACGGCAGAATCTTTGTTGAATCTCTGTCTGATATAGCTTTTGCAACAGCCTCGGGAGATGGATAAAGCTTTCCCATCACAGGATGCTTTTTCGGCAGATCATATAAACCTCTGGACAACCTCCTGATAATACCTTTTTGTGAAAATCTTGAAAGAATTTTATCAATTGCCGCACGACTTCCAAGATTAAGGAACATAGTTGGAGTGAACACAGAACCACTCCCCCATCCTCTTATGCGTTTTATCACTTTATTATCAATACCTTGCATGCATCCTCGAATCAATTATCTGTCAGAAATATTATATACTTTTTCTGACAAGTCAAGAAAAGAAAAGTTGAAGAGTCATGAACCCCATCCACCACTTTCGTCACTCGTCTGTTTAATGCGTCGGAAGTATAACTTATTTCATCATTATTTGGAAATTTTACTTTAGGTGGTGAAAAAATACTACTTCAACCCGTCAGTGATCTTCCATGTGTTGTCGGGCATTTTCTTTAATGAGATGAGTTCTGACTGGTCTTCGATCTTTTCGGTCGTATCGAGCCCTTTTATGTTGAAAACAAGATCAAAATACTGAATGACCCTTGCTTCATCCATTGAGGGTGAAACATACTGGAATCTTCTGCTCTTGAGACCGTAATTGACATTGATGAACGCAGAGGCGTTCTTTTTGAAATTATCAACAAGCTTTTCCCTGTCGGGATATTTTTCCCAGATCACCGTTGAAAAGAGTTCATTATCACCATTATTCAGAGCGGTCTTCCTTGTATCAAGTGCAAAAAATATATCGTGAACAGTCTGTGGATCTATCTTTCTCCCTGTGTTCTTCATTTCCTTTATATCAGCTATCTTCCAGCCGATCTTCTCTTTTACCATGATGACATCTTCTTTCCTGTCAAGCCAGAAAGTTTCAGCCACATCATCTGGGTTTCTGAATGAAAGATCATAGCTCAGCATCAGGTGGGCTCTGTTGCCCAGGACCGATGACGAAAGAATGTCTATCGTGTTCATATCATAAGAAAATTTTAGAAAATACTGATATCTGTATGTCATCTGGTCAAGATATTCCTTTTTATCAGGGAAATCTTCTGTCATCAGAACTTCAAGAGATTTGACATCGCCTGAGTTGACAAGAGACTCTCTAATTTCAAGGATCTTCACTATATTGGCTTTCTGATCTTGAGAAAGGTTACAGGATGAAAATATTCCCGCGATTAGAGAAAAGAACAGAATGATAGCGGAACATCTATTTTGCATCTGTTTTTTCTTCCGGCTTCTTTTCTTCTTTGACTTCCGGACATTTTTTCAGGATCGCTCCGATCCTCTTTTTGTTTTTTTCAGTAGTGACTGTGAAATTGTCTGAAATATATTTAATTCTTGTATTTGCCGAGGCGCATCTCTTCTTTTTAGCATAATATTCAGCAACCCGAAGATCCCTCTCGATAAGTACCAGTTCCGCTTTCTCAAGATCTTTTATCCCTTTCTCCCTGTTTCCGTCATCGGGATACTTTGAAAGATAGTGCCTGAATTGAACAACTGCTTTTTCAACAATATCGACATCTCTTTCCGAAGGACTGGGGAAAATGAAAAAATCTGACGGCATCTGCTTAAGATAACTGTTTGCCATCTGAAGTTCAGCCCACGGAGTCTTTTCATGAGTCGGTCTCATTTTCACAAAACGGCTGTAAACTTCAACTGCGGAAGGATATTCCTCTTTATAAAAATATGTGTCACCCAGCGCAACTGTGGCAAAAGGTTCATAAATACTGTAACTGAAATCTGAGATCACCTTCATGAACTTGTTCTCGGCATTGACATAATCCCCTTTTTCGAGGTAGTACAGACCCTGCTTGTATACTACTTCTCCATCCGATTCCGCTCCTTTAATGACCGGAGCCGATTTGCAGGAATATGAAAAAACAACTGTCAATGCAACAGAAAAAACCAATAAAATCCTATAGTTCATATATGACCTCTCATAACCGCCCGAATACTTTTCAACTCTATCCAGCCCTCTACATTGTCCTGGAAACTCTTCACTTTATACCACGAACCGCTCGAAGATACTATATTTATTATTTCCCCTTCTCTTATTTTTCCTATCTCAGTCAGAGATGAGTCAGGACCGCTTCTGAGAGAATCCCCGCTCACCGCAACGGCCCAGTTGATCTTGTTCTCTTCCTCGTAATTCATGAAATACATGGCCGCAGAAACGGTCATTATAAGAAAAACAGGGAGAAGCGCCGTCTTTATTCTCCAGTCATTTTTAAAACAGAGAATCGAAACAAAAATTGCAAAAACATATATCGAAACAATAAATATCATGAGAAGATAATCAATTGAATGAACCGGTTCAAAAAGTACCTGCGGAATAGTGATATTCATCTCACCGGCAAGGATCTTCAGGTTGTTCTTTGCTTCGGGAAGCTCCGGTGCCCGCTGAAGCGCCTGAATATAAAAATATACAGCACTGCCCTTCTGTCCCAGAGCGGTAGAGGTCACACCGAGGTTGTAGGCATAAAGCGGGTCGCCGTTGGAACTGATGAACTGTTCGTTGAAAGCGTTGTACGCCTCCTTATAATTCTTTTTGAGATAGAGAGAGAACCCGTCCTCGTTTGCAAAAAGAGATAGAAATGAAACAGTTAAAAAAATGAAAACAGCAGTTTTTCTCATTTTTTTACACCTCTGATATCAAGAAACCCGATCGCCTTTGACTTGAAAGCTGATATATCGGAATCTGCATTGCTCGAATAGGATGCAAATTCAATATCTTTAATGAATGCAAGTATGTCGCCTATCGAATCACCATATTTCTTTTTGACATTATGCTTCCGTTCACCCCTGAGCTCTATCGAATATATCTCTTTGAGGGCATCGTAAAAAATATTGAGAAGTTCGTTAAGTGAATTTGCAATATTAAGTTTCTCTTTCCACTTTTCAACTCTCGCTCTGTGGCTTTTTGACCGGTTTTCTCTCATACTACCGGAAAGCCAGATAAGGAAAGATATCATTACCATCAGAAAAGGAACGGCAAGCATTACCATAAACCAGTTTCTTTTTATCAGCGGGGTGTTTTCATATTTTTTTATTCCCTCAGGCAGTTCCCTTAAAAGTTCAAATCTCTGACTCACACTTTCGGAAACTGAATCCGTTGAATTTGAAACTTCTTTAACATCAACGGTGATCTCGGGCATTTTCAAGACCTGCCATCCTTTTTCTCTGCTGAATGTTTCAATATCTTTCGCTTTTATACTGAACTTCCCTTTTTTCAATCCTTTCACCATGAACCTGTACTTCTTCTGTCCGCAGTAACCATCAGCAGTTCCACCGGCATTAAGTTCCACTTCAGGAGAAAAGTATTTAAGTTCAGGAGTCGGCAGAAGTTCGGCCACAGCTGACTGCAGGTTTCCGCAACCGTTGATAGTGAAAGTTACCGTTTCGAGAAGGTTATCTTTGTCAAGTGTGACAGAATTCTTGTCGGCAGTTACCGAAATATCTGCAAAGAACCCTTCGTTATGCGATTCTTTTTCAGGGATCGGAGTCAGCGGAATCCTCAATGCCGGAGTGGAAATGCTCTGCTTTCTTGTGCTAAAGAACGAGCCGGTCATCACATCAACTATCATTTGTGTCCCTGAAATTTCGGCCAACCCTTTTTCAGGTATCAGATAATATGTCTTTAACAATCCGTAATCATAAACATTCCCGTCTATCGCACCCCTTTTGAAACTCAGGCGGCTCTCGTTCTTTTCCTCTTTCCAGCAATTCTCAAAAGAAGGTGTCTTATAAAAATTGAGATCTGATATGGCATTCGGTTTTGTGAAAATATAGTACTTCACAACGACCGGTTCACCTTCATAAACTTCTCCCGCAGGACTCACAACAGCTCTGATAAAATGATTGGGAGTCCTTTTTTCCCATGTTGTAAGTGGCGCAAGCAGAGAATTGGCAGTCGGTTCGGGGTTTTCACCGGATTTTGAGTCTTCACCTTCCGTCTGATCACTGCTTCCGGCAGAAGACCCTGTTACTGTCACTGTAACAATGTTTGAATCTTTCTTCCTTCCGTTCTTCAATTTTACAGATGCCGGCCCGATCTTGAAAACACCTGCTTTTTTTGCTCTGAGAAAATATGTATAGTTAATGCTTTTGCTCGATTCCATTTTTCCATTGATGATGCTTATTGAGCTCGACTGTGATTCCGACCTGTTATCTACATCAAAATTGCTCAGATCCGGCTCTATTATTGAATCGAATGACCCTTCCGCAGTAAGAATGAATCTGAAAACTTCGCCTGCTGAAACGACACTGCTGTCGGTCGACAAGGTTACACTCTGAGCTGAAATTGAATTTGATATCGCAAGCAATGCAAATAAAATCAGAAACTTATGTACGATACTGAATTTGTTCATATAAATCCGCCACTACCAGGTCTGACCATTTTTTGACCTTGCATCTTTCTTTAACATGAAAGGAGATATTTGCAAATTTTTCCTCTGTCTGAACTGCTGCATCATTTCTTCTTTTCCGTCTTCCTTTTTTTCCTCTTCCTCTTTCTCTTCCGCCTGTGCAGCATTCTGTTCCTGCTGCTGATCTTCTTTCTGTTCTTCCTTCTGTTCCTGCTGCTGATCTTCTTTCTGTTCCTGCTGTTGATCTTCTTTTTCCTGATCCTGTTTCTGTTCTTCTTTCTGTTCCTGATCCTGTTTCTGCTGTTCCTGTTTCTGCTGTTCCTGCTGACGAATTATTCTTCTTACTATTTCAAGATTTTCAGCAGTATCGTCTTGCGGATCTTCCATCAATGATCTGATGAAAAAATCTTCTGCTTCTTTATATTTCTGCATTGCCGCAAGCGAATTACCCATGTTGTGAAATATCTTTGCCTTTAGCTGATTGTCAGCTCCGCCTGTTTCAAGCGATTTCCTGTATGAATTCAAAGCACCTTCATTATCTCCTGATCTCTGTAACGAATTTCCGAGATCATAATAAGCTTCCGCACTGTTCTCAAGCCGTTCTGAAGCTTTTTCAAATTCACTTTTTGCCCCTTCCATATCACCTGCGGCATATTTTTTTCTCCCCTCGCGGCTTTCGGGGGTTTCTTTTTCAAACGGGGTAAAACCGGCAAGAAAAATAAAAACTGTAGAGATCAGTAATATGTTTTTCATGATCTTCTCCTTCCTAAAGAGAGAAGCTGGAAAAGCCAGAATATGATAATTCCTGCAAAAAGAGGCATCTGGAACCGTTCAGTATAGATGTTGAGGTTTCTATTCTCGTTTCTTATGGCTTTTTTAAAGTTTTTAACATGTTCACTGATCGTTGTCCCCTTTTTTATCTCGACTGCACCGAGCGTTTCAAAACATTTCTCAAAAAAACCTCTGTCAAGTTTTGATATTACAGTGTTATCGTTCTCATCTTTCAGGTAACTTTCACCGATCCTGACCGGTGCTCCTTCGACTGTACCCATAGGGACGACCGCAAGATGAATTCCGTTCTCCTTTATGAGCTTCCTCACCTTTTCGAAATTAAGTTCCGGGTCCTCTCCGTCAGATATTACAACTATCATTCTGTCAGATTCATTCCCTGAAGATGTAAGCGTCTCAACCGCCATCTCCAGTGCATTTCCCAGAGCTGTTCCCTGCCTTTCGATCATTCCCGGCTCAAGGACGGAAACCACTGTCTGGAGCGTTTCATAGTCATCTGTCAGAGGAAGTTGAAGAAAAGCGGCTCCGGCAAAAGGAATTATTGCGACTCTGTCACCTGTGAGTGAACTCAGCACATCGATCAGAAGCTTTCTCCCCTTTTCAAATCTGGGTCCTGACTCATCTTCGGCATACATGCTTAATGAAACATCAAATACTACTGCGATATCTATTCCTGAGCTGTCGGCTTTTATCTCTTCGCCACCCATGAGAGGTCTTGCCGCGGAAACTGTGAAAAATGAGAGAGCGAGAAATATGAGAACCCTTTTTACAACAATTTTTCTTTGGGAAATATCAACTATTTTTTCAGTCTGGCTTTTTGAGAAAAGTTTAAGAAAATCATTCCTCTTTTTTGAAGAATAAACTGTCCATAAGAATATCACGGGTATCCATATAACCGCTGTCAGGAAATATGTCCAGTCGTAGAATTTCATCTCTCCACCTCCGGATATATCCTGAATTTCATCGCAATAAGTCTGGCAAGGAGTATGAATATTACCGCCAACATAATGAATAATGGTGCGTATTCATTATATATTTTCAGCTTTCTTGCGGGAACGGGACTTTTTTCAAGTTCATCGATATCCCTGAATGCCTTTTTCAGTTCATCTGTTGAAATGGACTGATAGAACTTTCCGCCTGAAACATTCGAAATCTGCTTTAAAAGATCAGGGTTGGTCTTCATCTGAACTTTCTGGAAAGTATCTCTGCCGAAGAAATCCTTTCCTGCGGGGAACGGCACTTCAGCATCTGTCCCGATAAGAATTGAATATATTTTAACCCCTTTGGCTGAAGCATACTGAGCCGCATTCGCCGGACTGACATTTCCTGCATTGTTGTCGCCGTCTGTTAGAAGAATGACTATCCTGCTTTTTGCAGAGCTGTTCTCAAGCCGGCTCACAGCAAGCCCGAGACCATTGCCGATCGCAGTTCCATCCTCAATGACACCTGTCTTGAGCATTGAAAGAAGCTCAATGAAAATATCGTAATCTGTTGTGAGGGGAACCTGCAGAAAGCTGTCTTTAGCAAAAAATACAAGCCCGAGACGGTCGCTCGTCCGCCCTTTGACGAAGCTTTCGATCACACTTTTTGCCGCTTCTATTCTGTTTTTCGGCTGGAAATCAAGCGCCTCCATCGAACCGCTCACATCAAGTACGACCATTATATCCTTTCCTTCAACCGGCGGAGTCACCGTCTTTTCGAGAGAAACAGGTCTTGCAAGGGCGAAAACTGCCATAATTACAGCCAGAAGATCAATAATATTAGGGAGAAAATAAATTCCGGATGCTTTTTTTCTGCCGGCTTTAAAATTATTATAGAATATCGATGAACCGGACCCTTTTATCCTCAACTGGAACGCTGTGATGATTAATGCCGGAATAATCAGCAGAAGCCATAGCGGATCAAGCAGCATCATTTTTTACAACCCTTCCTTTTTCAGTTTCTCTTACGGTTCCCGCAAATC
>JAGOEX010000115.1 GCA_017997475.1 bacterium | reverse complement strand
AAAAGGTATAGCGGTATCCGCTTTTGAAAACCGGTTTCAATTCCGTCAATGGCGAGATAGCTTGATTCAACTCCTGAAATTTGTTTTTCCTTTTTTGAAGGACCTCCAATTTCAAAATGATATTTTTCGTCTATAACAAAATCACATTTTTCATGAAGTGATATTTTGTGGTCTTGTGAAAGCTGGTTCACAAAAAAAGTTTCTCTCAATGTTCCTGACTGAGCTTCGATTTTTACTGATCCTGCAATTGCAAGAAGAAGATTTGTATTCTCAAAATAAAGTTTCCCTGGTTTTCTTATAAATCCGGCACCTTTTCCCAATGCTTTAACAGATTTGAACAGATCGGCATTTTCCAGTATTTCAAGATAGTTATAAACAGTCGGTCTTGTAATTCCAAGATCAGTTGCTATTCCTTCAATGTTCAGTGTAAAAGGGTGGGAAGTTGCAACAAGCCATAAAAGTTTTTTCATTGCGGGAATTTTATTAACAGGAAGATTAAATACAATTCCGATATCTTCAAAAAGGACTTTTTCCACCGCACCCATAACCTTGCTGTTGTAATCCTGCTTTCCTTCAAGAAAATAAGGGTAGTATCCGTATTCAAGATATTCGTTGAAATACTTTAATACCGGTCCTTTTTTTAAGATTGAAGAGGAAATTGAAACATGGTCTTTCACTATTTCTTCAAGAGATAAAGGAGCAATATCAATATCATATTCAAATTTCAAAAATTCTCTGAAAGATAGTCCCTCAAGCCGGTAATAGACAACTCTTCTTGAAAGATCATATCTCGCTTTTGTAAGATCAAGTGTGGAACTTCCTGAAATAATTATTGATTTTTGAGGAAAAGAGTCATAGATGTTTTTGACTTCCTGTGACCAGTCCGGATATTTATGAACCTCATCAACAACAAATGTTTCGCCACCGAATGCGAAAAAATCTTTTGCAGTATTAAAAAGACCTTCCGCAATTATGTTGATATTATCTCCTGAAACATAAAGGCATTTATCCCGATCATATCTTTCTGTCAGATGTTGAAGAATAAGGGTTGTCTTGCCAGTTCCCCTTGCACCTGCGATGCATATTCCTCTTGCATCCCAGTTTATCCTGTTGTAAAGATGTCTTTTCTTGTCCATGCTGATACTGTTCAATAGATTTGAATGAATCAGAAAAAGTTCGTCTCTCATCACCGCCTCCCTGCAAAAGTGTCAAACGCATTTTACACTAATTGGCTGAAAATGTCAAACGGGTTTTACATGTTTGGGTTGAAAGTGTCAAATGCGTTTTACGGAATCCACTCTGCCGGACCAAGTTTGTAGAAATATTTAAGCATTTTATAAACCTTCTCCTTAAAATCACCATAACCTATATGAAAAACGGGAGGATTCAACAGTTATTTCAATTTGTTCATTATTTTATCCCATTTTTCACTATATTCATTTTTACAATAATCTTTTGGTTGAAGCCAGCATGATGTTTTCCCATTTTTTACTTTTGCTACGGTCTTTTCTTCAATTTCTTCGGAAGTCATAATGTAAGTGTTGTGTTTTTCGGCACGCACTTCATTGACTATCACCCATATAACTTTTTCAGACTGTTTTTTGCTTGAACCCAAAGGAACAGGATTTCTTTTGCTTAAGGTCTTTACTTGAACTCCAACCATTTTTGAACAGTCTTCATTGTAAACTATTATATCAACGCCTTTAGCATTTCTAGCCGTTGGAATAGCGTTAAACCCTTTTTTTGAAAGAACATAGCAAACATAGTAAAGACCGATGTTACCGGTAATCTGATTGTTTTTTGTCATAGATTTTCCTTTTTTAAAAATTTTATAAAATCGTTTCTGTTTGTTTTCACTTCTATCTTATCATAGTGAAAATTTCCAGTCGAACAAAGCCAGAAGAGCTTGTCAATGTAAAAGGGGGATTTGTCTGCCAAGGTTGCAAACTCTACAAGATCTTTAAAAACGAAATAATCTTCTTTGGAATTTGAAAGCTTCAACCCGTAAAATATCTCTTTAATGTGGACATCGGGCTTTCCAAAACCTTCATATCCAATCTCTTTTAAGAAATCACAAGCAAGAGCAAATCCAAATCCTTCGACTTCTTTTGAAATTATCATTGGCAGTGCGACTCTGCTGCGAGAATCTTTGTTGAAAAAAATTACCCAGCTTTCAAAATCACTGAAATCATTAAATTTATTTAGAAATTTTCCAGAGCTTAATATAGTTTTGCAAAATTTTGGCCACAAACTGTTTTTCTCTTTTCTGACTTCTCCAACAATTTTAACCAGTTCATTTAAAAGGGTTTCACAATCTTCCCCGTACTTTGTAATTACTTTGTTATGATCAAAATCAAAAAGAACATCCGTTAAAATTCCGATTTCATCACCATCTTTTTCGGTTCTTTTCAGAATTACATTTTTTCCCATCTGTCTATTTGCAGAAGATATGATCATTCTTTTAAAAACATCTTTCATATTCATTTTGCAATTTTTAGGCAATGCAAGATGTCTCTGAATTATTTCTTCATTATTATCAATGTCTTGCGCTATTATTTTTAAATATTCGTAAGAGGCATCTGTTATTTGTTTTGCTTTTGCTTTATCACAGTCTTTCACGATCTTTCTCCTCCAAATTTATTTGCTTGTGCTCAAATACATCAACAATCCCGTTTTTTTCATGTGAATGATAAGTTCATGCAGACTTATTTATTATCCAGTCTATAAGTCCAGATGAAATTATCATTTTTGAAATTTTCTCCCCGAAAACAAGGTGAACTTTAACACCATCTTTTATTTTTGTTATTTCTGAATAATTGCGTAAATCATTTTCTGGCTGATGAACAAAATAGTAGAAACGGCGATAATCTTTGAAATTTTTAAAATTTTCAAGATATTGCTCGAATTCCTTTTTATCTGATTTCGATTTAACCTGGACAGCGATTTTATCTCCTGTTAATGGTGACATAAGATCAAGATCAATTGTTTTTAACTGATCTCCGAGCGTGCTGCTTCTTTGCCATCCGCCATTTCTAAAGATGAGATCAACAAGAATCTCAAAATCCTGCCATGACAATTCACCAATTAAATCTTTCAATGTTTTTTCAAGATCTGAAATTGAACCCATAGCTCCTTCAAGTTTTTTACTCGGAGTTCCATTAATCTTGTTAATTAAATAGTCTTTTGCTTCAACTTTACAGATTGTGCCTCTATATCCCTGTGTTTTAAGCAATTTTCCGCTCAACCGGTCAAAAGACAAGGTCTTTCCATCAGTATCTGTATTAAACCACTTATCTGTAACTGGGCGGGTTTTGGTGCCATCTGAACATATCGTGATTTCTGGTTTTGAGAAACACCACCACAGATTATTTGCATGAAAAGTAATCCAAAGGGTTTTTTCATCCGCAGTATAAAACTGTTTTATTTGATTCATATGGTTTGTAGCAACAGACAAACTGCATTTTTTTTCTAAAAAGATTTTTTGTACTTTTTTCCAGTCTCCTTTTTTGCAAAGTTCGTAATCAACTTCGGAATATCCGAGCTTTAAAGTTTTTTCTTTTATGCATTTTTCTTCAAAATCACCGCCTCGACCCAGTTTAATGAACAAAATATTTTCTGCACTGATCTTTTCCATTTTCATTGTCTTTTTCTCCTCACCTAAACTCCATCAACTTCCTTTTGATTTCTTCAATCTTTTCGTCATACATTCCGATCATTCTATATTTTCCGCCACAATGAAAGTTTATTTCTAAGTTTTTTGTATTTCGAGGTTTTTCAATATTGTGATTTTTGAAAACATTTACAAAAATCTCATCGTTTGATTCTGCCGCATAAAGTTCTTCAAGTGTGATTCCCTGCTCAATGAATTTCAGGATGTTTTCTTTTGATGCTTTGAAATAAACATATCCGCTGCATTTTTCGAGCATTGACTCCATAAAAAATTCATCGGTTCTTTCATCCTGCCAGATAGTGTTGATGTCGCCTTCCGCATTGTCAAGAATAGCGAATTTCCTTAAATTCTTCTCAAAAATACTAATTCTTTCCATGATTCCCTCCATAAATTGATGAACAATAAAACCCTCTTTTCTTTCGAGGTCTAATTTTATCTTAATTAAGTGTTGCGACACTGGTTGTCGTGATTAAGATAGATTAAGATTCCTGATTAACTACACTTCTGAATTTTTGAAGACGAAAGGATAGTTGACTGTGACTATTCCGCCTCCTTTGGGTTTGGGGAATCTGATCTGTTTGATGACAGATGCGACACAGCTTTCGACCGGTTCGCTTTTCATTGTTGTTCTGCTGACTTTGCTGGTGCTTACCGAGCCGTTTCCGCCAATTATGAATGTGATAGATATCCTTCCGAAAAGATTGGGACTTTTGGCAAGTTCCTTTTCATAGCACCACCGGATCTTTGCAAGATTTCTTTTGATGTATGCGTCAACGACCGATCTGTCAATTGCACCCATTATAACCGCGGCTCCGCCACCTGCAGAAAGTGATGAAGGGGCTTTTTTAAATCCGCCTCCTGAAGCCATTCCATATTTACTGTTGGGATTTCCCCCTTTTCCTCTTGTATTGAATCCGCCGATGGTCAAAGCATTGCCGCCGCCGCCTGTTCCGAAACCTCTCACCGAAAGACCACCTGATCCGTACTGGTCAACTCCGCCGATTCCTGCTACAAGTCCGAGATTCTTTTCAAGCCCCGCTCCAAGTCCGCCACCGCCGAAAACTCTGTCAAAATTCGCGGCACCGCTTTTTAATGCACCCATTATGCCTGAAGAACTTGCAACTTTCTCATCAAGCGATCTCCGACTGCTTCCTGAAGTGTTTGCGATCGAACTTTTTCTGTCCCCTACACGACCTTCATCGCCGCTTGCCTTTCTTGAAGAAGCGGCATCTGCAACACCGTCAAGTTCGTTTTTCAGCATGATCTTCTTAACTGGTTCGATTTCTTCAACTTTCGGATCTTCAACTACCGGTTCATGAATAAATGAGTCAAATCTTCCGGTGTAGCTGTTGTCCATAATGTCAACCTCGATAGGCGGAACTTCCACAAACATGTTGATCGCATAAAATCCGGGTATGAAGACTGCAAGAAGAATGAGTGCAAAATCCCTGTCAATGAGTTCCATTATTTCTTCGATGTACCTCCTTTTGTAAACCACTGATTCTTCTTTTTTGTTGTTGTAATTGTTCGTTTTCATGACACCCTCCATTATTTAACTGACGAAATTAATTGAGATTTCTCAATAAGATTGATGAATTCGGCACGATAGCCGTGTTCATCATTCCCTTTCGAGTTCTTTGCCGATGAAACTACAAAATCCCATGAAAGTTTTTCAACTTCTTTTGATTTTTTAAGGATCATCCCTGCCGCCGCGACACTCACTGCAAACCTTGTGTCGGCTGAGGTTTTCTCAAAATCGATAAAACTGTCTGTTTTTACTGTCTTTTTTATCAGCATGCTCTTGTCGCCATCCGGCTTTTTGAACCGTACTTTCACTGTTGCGGTTTCGTCAGGAGAAAGGTTTTCAGCCGGCTCAACTTTCTGATATTTCAGTTCATCAACGATTGGAGGAACATCGGCGTTTGCCGGAATTATCTCATACATGGCTGTAACTGTGTGACCTGCTCCGATCTCGCCTGCATCTTTTCTGTCATTGTTGAAATCCTCCTTTTTAAGCATTCTGTTCTCATACCCGATCAGCCGGTAGCCCGAAACTGCAGCAGGATTGAACTCGATCTGAATTTTTACATCTTTTGCAATGGTGAAAAGGGTTCCCGACATCTCATTCACGAGCACTTTCTTTGCCTCAAGAAGATTGTCGATGTAGCCAAAATTTCCGTTTCCCTTGTCGGCAAGTTTTTCCATTTTCGCATCTTTGTAATTGCTCATTCCATATCCGAGAACTGTGAGAAAAACCCCTTTTTCCTTTTCTTCCTCGATAAGTTTAACCAATGCGGAATCATCAGATATCCCGACATTGAAATCTCCGTCAGTTGCAAGGACGACTCTGTTGTTACCCCCTTTGATGAAGTTCTTTTCAGCAAGTTTGTAGGCAAGCTGGATACCCTGTGCTCCGGCTGTTGAGCCGCCTGCAGAAAGATTTTCAATTGCTGAAATGATCTTTTCCTTTTCACTTCCCGGAGTCGGTTCAAGGATGGTTCCTGCCGCACCTGCATATACTGCGATGGAAACAAGATCTTCATCTCTTAAATTGTTGACAAGCAGCTTAAATGACTGTTTTAACAGAGGAAGTTTGTTGTAGCTCTGCATTGAGCCCGACACATCAATTAGAAAAACAAGGTTGCTTGGAGGAGCTTTTTTAAGGTCGATCTCTTTTCCTCTGATGCCGATCTTTAAAATCCTGTGTTCACTTTTCCACGGACACGATGTAAGCTCAGTTGAGATCTTTACAGGATCGCCGTTAGAAGGTTGCGGATAGTTGTAGGTAAAATAGTTGACCATCTCTTCAATCCTTACTGCATCAGCAGGAGGAAGTTCATGGTTGGTGAGAAATCTCCTGATGTTTGAATAACTTGCTGTGTCAACATCAACTGAAAAAGTTGAAAGCGGCTCTGTCTTTGCCGATTTCCATCCGTTTTCATCCGGTGATTCATACTGCTCTGTGTTTTGAGCATAAAAAACGGGTGACATGGCGACTCTTCCATTAAGTGCTCTTCGTGCATAGCCGCTCACAGTTCCGTAAGCACTTGATCCGCCTCCCATGCCTGTTCCGCTAACACCGATGCCGCCGCTTGCAAACCCTTTTGCAAGTCCTGCACCAAGTCCATGACCACCGCCACCAAAAACTTTGTCTGACTTTAATGCATCAGCAGGTTTACTTGATTTTGTTACGACAGGTACTTCCTTTTCAGCTTCCTTTAAAGGTTGAATCTCCTCAATAACCTGGATTTTCTCAGGTTTTGTTTCCTTAACCTCAGCAATTTCCGCCTTTTCAGGTGTTGAACAGGAAAATGCTAAAAGCGTGAAAACATTGAAAATTGCGATAATCTTTTTCATGACACTCTCCTTCATTTCAGTTAATAAAAAGCCGGTTTACAGTTTCAGATTAAATGATTTTCTTTACTTATTCGTCCTGTCACATGAGGAAGAACAAATTACTTGAAATATTGAAGAGTTTAAAAGTTCTGACACATAAGGGAGAACCTGAAATTACGAGTGTTTTTTCCTGAAATTACTGGGAGTTTCGCCCATGATGTTCTTGAAATAGGTGTTGAATGCGCTTTTTGAATTAAAGCCGGACATATATATTATTTCAAGGATACTTTTTTCTTTGTGGACGGGATCTTTTAAAAGTTCCGCGGCGTATTTTATCCTTGCCGAGTTGATGAAAACATAAAAATTGTCGCCTGTTCTGCTGTTGATAAGCTGTGAAAGGTGATAAGGCCTGATGTGTATCATTTCTGCAAGATCGACAAGTGTAAGATTACTATCGGTGAACGGGTTTTTTTCAGCCATAACCTCTTTTAAAAGTTCAAATGCTTTCTGTGCAAGTTCATCCGGCATCTTATTTTTCTGGTATTTTTCAGCAGTTGATACTTCAGTCTTTTCTTCGCTGTCGGTTTTTTCAGCCGGTTCATCTTCAAATATAAGGTCATGTATTGAAAGAGATGGTCTGAGGAATGAAAGATCGGTTATCGCCATGAAGGTGAAAGGAAATATAATGGCGGCAAGGAAGTAAAGAAAATGGAACGGAATGTCGGGACGAATGAAAGACGGTCCTGTCAGATATCCGTGGAAAACAAATGTCAGATATATTGCACAAATGATGTAAAGAGCTGAAAACAGATAAAGTTTTAAGATTTTCCTTGTGTCAATAGTCGAATAGAAACCCATTACGGTCTTTTTATATTTGTAAGTGAGTGCAAGCGGCAGAACCGAGTACATTAAAAAGAAGATGACGGTCAGGAACATCATGGCGTGGGGATAGTATTCAATGTAGGCAACACCTTTTACATAGTGCTCATAAAGGAATATTTTTGTTGCAGGAGTTTTGAAAATGAAAGGTGTCATAAGAGAAAAGTGGGTGAGAAAAGGGATGAAATGAAACAGGTGGTCTGTCTTTACCCTTGAATGATAGCCAGTAGCGATTGAAAATATGAGAAAGAAAAGAGGTCCGTACATGAAAATAAGCGGCCTTGATAATCCGATGAGATGAGGAAATGTTCTGTAGCCCTTTGAGATCATGAATACTGCAAAAGCACAGTCAATTGCGAAGATCAGAAGCAGAGTGCCGAGCATTTTCAATGCCGGATAAGACTCTTTTGCAAAAAAAAGAATAATCGCGCAAATCACCGCCGCTCCTGAAAATCCGGCAAAAATAAAAGAATTTACTGCTTCCATGATCATTCCTTTCAAGCAAAGATTCACACAAATATAGCAGAAAAGCTATCAGATGTAAATTGAATGAATTAACGATATCTCTTAGAAAAAAAAGTGGCGACCCTTGGGGGGCTCGAACCCCCGTTACCGACGTGAAAGGCCGATGTCCTAACCACTAGACGAAAGGGTCGCCTGAAAAAATGAGAATGGTGGGTCGGGCGGG